>CBFHRN010000013.1:41222-44092 GCA_965658275.1 Croceimicrobium sp. | reverse complement strand
TGAGGCCTGTATAATGAAATCCATTGGGATGTTCTTGCTTTTTTAGAATTAGGCAAAACTAGTGATTAGGAGCTTATTCTGGCCAGTATTCTTTTACCAAGGAGTCTGCCTTCTGCATTAGTTTAACATTCGATGATTCTTTGGCCAGCGACTTTAAGGTAGACTCTAGTCTTTTTAAGCCATCCACTCGCAAATCATTAACCCTAGAAAGGGCTAAAAGTTGCAATTCAGGTTCTCCCGAATCGAGGGCAATTCCAATAACCGTTGCCAGCAAATTAGGATTTGCGATTTCCAAAAGTTTGATCAATGCTTCCCGCTTTTGACCCCCACTAGGAGCCTTGTTTAGGTCGTAGAGCCAATAGGATAAAGGACGCTCCTCAAGAAAGCGAAGAAAAGGGCTTGATACCGGGCTGATGTAAATACTTCTAGGGCTTTCGCTGATGGGGACGAATACTGTGTCCAAAGTTCCTATTTCGAAAGGCACGATGGTGTTTATAATGGTGTCTTTAAGCACCGCTCTCAGGTCTAAGCTTCCGCTGATAGACACATTGCTGTCTGGCTGCTCCAAGTAAAATTCCATACCCTCTCGACTACTTTTAAAACGATAGGAGAGCTTGAAGTCTAGAGGTTTTTTTCGTTTCAAAGCCGTCTTGGCAATACTAAGGTGCATCCTTTGGTTTTCACTTAGAGATACCTTCAGACTATCCTGCCAGCTTAGCCCCTTTTCCTCGAGGTAACCCTCCATTAAATAGCTCCAAAACAATTGGCTGGTATCGCCATTTTCGAAATGCTTCTTTAGGTTTTGCCTCCATTGCTCCACGCCCAATAGCCCTTTTGCATACTGCAGCCAGGTAGTAAAAAGATCCCCTTTTTCGAAGGATGCAATTATGGAGTAGCTTCTATTTTGCTGATCTAGATTCATTTGCTTTTCCAGACCCTCTGTCCAAAACCCTTGAGGGGCTACTTGAGGCTCAAGGTCCGAAAGCGTTTGAAGGTTTTCATCAGTAAGTATCTGGCCATAACGATGGCTCACAAAAGTTAGCACCCCTTGGAAATTAGCTTCGAATTGCGCTAAGCGGCTTCGGGCTAATAGCGCTTCGTTCTCTTGTAAATCTTCAAGCACATCTTCAGGGTCAAACCTTCGGAAATCGCCAAAAACCAGATAAAAGGCACTTAAATCTACGGGTGCATTTGAACGGTAATAGATGAGTTTTTGGGATTCATCTAGTTCGATCTCATAATCTGCTTCAAGCGGAAGCTCTGGGTTTAACTCTCTAGGGAAAAGCAGGCCAATTTTGAGCATATCATAGCTCCCCAATCGCGATGGAATTATCCAGCCCGGGGTTGCAGACCTTGCGCCTTCTTCTAAATTGAAAGCGTTAAAAACCATTCCGGGCTCTAAGAGCTCCACAAAAGGAGACTTTGCTAATTGTTCCCAAGTGTAGTGATAGGCGATATATATTCGGCTTCTCTTGTCGAGATCAGAAGGGATTTGGATTAAAAGCGTATCCTTCGAAAAGCGATAATTTAAAGCTTGCTTCAAACGACCTTGGGAAAGACGTACTTCATCAACCTCAGCGCCAAAAAGCCGTAATAAAATGGTCTTTTCTTGAAGGTCTGTACTCAGCCATAACTCGCCCTTAACTCCCTCACCTTCTTTATATTCCAAGCTCAGGTCTGCTTGGTCCTGAGCATGAAGGAAACCTAAACCCAAAGAGAGGAATAAAAGGGTAAAAAAGAATTTGCTTTGCATGGCTTATGCTTAACTTAGCTTTCGCAAAAGTATGCTATCATGTCTAGCCAAACTTATCAAATCGAGATAAAAGAAAAAGCTTACGATGTAGAAGTAAGTGGAAATGGCCAAGAGTTTAGTCTCGATGGAAAAAATCTAAAACTCGATTTAAAAGGAGACGCCGAAAAAGGCTTTCATCTTATTCATAATAATCAGAGTTATCGCATTCATGTGCTCAACGCTGATTTCGGCACCAAGGAAATTACCCTTGAAATTAATGATCACGTTGTTCCGGTTAAAGGTGCGGATCGGTTTGACCTATTATTAAAAGATTTAGGTATGGAGCATTTAGCCGGTTCTGCGGTTAATGACTTAAAAGCGCCAATGCCAGGTCTTGTTCTGGACATAAAGGTTAAGCCTGGCGATAGCATCGGTAAGGGCCAAGCCTTAATCGTCTTGGAAGCCATGAAAATGGAAAATGTCCTCAAAGCCGAAAGTGACGCCGTCGTTAAAAGTATTTCTTGCAGCCAGGGTGATGCTGTAGAAAAAAATCAAATTCTTATTGAGTTCGAAACCTAAGGGTGCGCTAAGGCGAAGATTCCAAAAATGCTGTTAAGCTCTACGCTAGATCCGTCAGCGCTTTTCAATATGGCGTTTCCGCTAAAGCTAAATCGCTGATGCTCATAATTAGAGGTTCGGTCTTGATAAGTATTATAAGACTCAATACTAAAACTTCCCTGAGCGTTAGGATACCAAGAGCTGTACATTTTACCTTGACTATCGTAATAGCGAATCTCTACTGTTTTTAAATTGTGAGGGTTCGAAAGTCGGTGCGGTGTTTTTAAATAGTCAATATTTATGCCACAAGCAGCTCCACCTTGTAAGACTAGCTTTTCGATAGTTTCTGTGCAACCCGACTCAAACTCAAGCTCCACGCGAATCAAATAACTGGGCTGAAAAGCTGGTGGTGAGTAACTGAAATTTAATCCGCTGCTTATTTTTTGACCGCCCAAGAACCAATCTACTTTCTTCAATCGTCCCACTCTGGCCTTCGCCTCTGCCCTTAATGAGCCGTTCGAATTTTCAAGAATATGTAATTCTCCTTTGCAATCCTCGCGGGTATTAATCGTGTGTTTTA
>CBFHRN010000013.1:25423-41124 GCA_965658275.1 Croceimicrobium sp. | reverse complement strand
ACGTCTAAACCTAAAATACTGCAGGAGTCGCCATAATAAGACGTATCAGCAACCATCCACATGGTAGGAACATGGCCATTCACATTATCTGCAAAAAACCGAAAGTCAAAATGATTTGGCTGCTTAACAAAGCCTGTTGGATCAGCAAGAGGAATTGGTCCTTCTGCAAAAGTTCGCGAAGCAGTTGCTTGGTTTAGGCTTTGCAGTAAATCCGCCCCTCGGAGGTCTATATAAAAAGCGTTTCTAAAGTTTGGGCTGTCCGTCGCTAATACCCCTTGCATATGAAGCACGGAGTCTTGCAATGCATAGCCGGTATACATTTGATATTGATTCTGACCTGCCTTTATACTCATCGGCAAGCCGTCTACCACGGCATTAAGGTAAAATAGGGGTTGGTCGCTGTAACGATTTTCATCTACCCCAGCATCCTTACCGCAGCCCCAAAGTGCCAACAAGAGGCTCCAAACAACATATTTCCTTTTCATCATCTCTTAAATAATCGATAGCGCAAGTCCAAGCTCAGTTGTTCAGGTCGGTGGTCTGTTTCAAAGCCCGCAGATTGGTCTTTGGTAATATCTGATAGGCCCAAATTGTAGGTCATGCCTATCGATAAACGATCGCTGTATTGATAAGCGTAGGCAATGTTGGCTCCAAAATTAAAGGCCTCGAAGCTATTCATAGGTTGCCTGTAAACACGATTCTCCACTTTGGGCTCCTGTTTAAAAATCGTAGTGGTAATGGTTTCGTCCATTCTTACCTGGAGCATGGCATCGGCATAAACACCAAGATTTAGGCTATGCTTGGGTGTCACTTTCAAGCGATATGAAAGAGGGACTCTTAAGCTAGCAATGCTTTTATAGTGACGATGAGTATTAACATTGGTGCTGCTCAAGCCAAAAAAGGTGCTGTCGCTCAAGGTTTCGATTCCTACCGCGGCTTGATTGTAAATCAGACCGACTTCAAAAGAAGAATATTCGTTGAGGCCGTATTCGTAAACTAGGCCCGCATTGTAGGCAGGAGCAATTTGTCCATTAAAACCAGGGCTAATATTTGGGCCACCAACAGCGTATAAACTAGTGAAGGTAACCGGTACATACGGCTCAGCCTTAGGGCTAAACTGCGGTGCCTGGTAAGTTACTTGGAAATTCTTAAGGGTCATATTTGGCTCCGTAAGTGCAGACATCGCATTCCAATCTAAATTGGAGGCCACTACTTTAACTGGCTCATTCCGGTTAAAGTCCTCCGCTAATGCAAGGGGTGCCGGATTCGCCACGGCTAAAGCTTCCTCTTTTGATTTCAAGGCTACCGGTGGCGGCGCCGCAGCTAGATCCTCTCCATCAAGGGTGCTGCCCATTTCTTTTAAAGGTGCTTCTTCTTTATTAGAGCGTGCTTTTCTTTGAGAAGCAGGGCCTTCCTGGGTATTGCTAAAAGGTTCTTCAAGGGACTTTTGCGCATTATTTATGGTGCCGATGTTACCGTTTTCAAGAACACTTGGCTCCAAAGCAAGATCACTTGGCCACCACAATAAGCTTGTGGAAAGCGCTAGGATTAATATGGCCGCAACGGATCGCCAGTAAAATAGGAAAGGCCGTTCCACTTGCTCATCGAGGAGATGCTCCATTCGGCTCCAGTTCTCCTCATTAAAGGCAAAGGAGCTTTCGGACACCTTCTTCTCAAAGAGCTGACGCATTTCTTCATCCGACATTCCGCCTTCTGGCCCTAACTGGGCTTCCAGCTCTTCCCAGGCTGCAGGATTAAACTGAAAAGATGCGGCCTCTAATTTGTCTTTATACAGTTTTCGGAACTCTTGCTCGGATAGCGGCTGGGCTGGGTCGATCATTTGAGTAAACGCCTCCCAATTGGCCTCATTAAATGGAATACCCCATTCGGCCATCTTATTCTTAAATAATATTTGTAGCTCCTTTTCGGTCATTTCAACTTAAGCCACATTATCATTATCCATCTTCTTCCGCATCATCTCCTGCAGTTTCTTGCGAGCACTACTTAAATGCCATTTACTTGTGCCTTCGCTCATTCCTAACTGGTCCGCAATCTCCTTATGGTTATAACCATCAATGATATAAAGGTTAAACACCTTTTGACTCACCGGTGGCAGCTGTTGCACAAGAGCGATTAACTCCTCCGCATCAAATTGCTTATCCGCCTCGTTGTAATCCATTTCACTCAAGGCGGCTAGCTGCATGGGTTCCTCTACATAGTCCATTTTTGACCTCTGTGCTTTGCGGTACTCATCAATCGCAGTATTTATCGTAATACGGCGGATCCAGGCCTCAAAAGGAACTTGGGGAGAGTAAGTGTCTAGCTTATTAAGGATTTTTAAAAATGCCTTGTTTAGTAAAAACTCCGCATCTTCTTTATTCCGTTCATAACGCAAACAAACTGCCATAAGAATGCCATAAGAACTCTTGTAAAGCTCGTATTGAGCCCTACGTTCCTTACGGATGCAAGCCTGTATTAGTTGGTCATTAATGGTCATAAACCCTTATTGCTGCCGCAATTTATTGAAATTCAAGGAAGTATTTCAATAAAAAAACGCCATTCCCTTAGCTAAGAAATGACGTCTTTTAAATGAGATTGGTTGGGTGTAAACCCATTATTTCAGTCCCATATCGAAATGGGTGAGCTCGATAAAGCGCATTACTCGCTGATGTAAGTCCTTTCGATCAATTTCTACTAAACGCTGGGTGCCAAATTTCTCAACACAGTAGGACGCCATCGCAGAACCGTAAATGATCCCTCTTTTCATACTTTCAAAAGATACTTCATCGCAATCTGCGATATGTCCAATAAAGCCTCCTGCAAATGTGTCGCCAGCACCAGTAGGGTCAAAAACTTCCTCTAGCGGTAAAGCCGGAGCATAGAATACTTCATCCCCGTGAAATAATAAAGCCCCATGCTCTCCTTTCTTAATAATAAGGTACTTAGGGCCCATTTCAAAAATGACTTTCGCTGCTTTTACCAGCGAAAACTCGCCGCTTAACTGGCGTGCTTCTTCATCATTAATCGTTAATAGATCCACCTCCTTAAGCACTTCCTTGAGTTCAGGCATCGCCACGTCCATCCAGAAGTTCATGGTATCCATGACAACCAATTTCGGGCGCTTATTCATTTGTTTCAACACACTCATTTGAACCGCAGGCGTAAGATTGCCTAGCATAAGATAGTCAGCATCTCGAGCCTCCTCCGGAACGACAGGATTAAAATCGGCTAGCACATTTAATTGCGTGTCCAAGGAATCACGGCTATTCATATCATTATGATATTTGCCCTTCCAGAAAAACGTTTTTCCTCCTTCTACTTTTTCCACGCCATCTAAATTGATCCCTTTCGACTGTAAAAAATCCAATTTAGCTTGAGGAAAATCCTCCCCAATAATAGACACATTGTAAATAGAGTCGTAGAAATTTGCCGCAGAAAGTGAGGCATAAGTTGCTGATCCTCCGATAATTCTACCGGATTCACCAAAAGGCGTAATTAGCTCATCGAAGGCCATGGTACCTACTACCAATAAACTCATAATTGGAGGCTTAAAAATTTTTGGGCAAATATTGTGTATTTTGGATAAAGGCGCTAATATTGCAGCCCCTTTTTGAGGGAAACATAAAAGCTTCCTTAGCTCAGTTGGTTAGAGCATCTGACTGTTAATCAGAGGGTCCTTGGTTCGAGCCCAAGAGGGAGCGCAACGTAAAGTCACTTAGAGATAGGTGACTTTTTTGTTTTTATTTAGTTGCATTTCCATCAGTTATAGACAAAAAGTAGTCGTGTTTAACTTAATTTTCAATCCAAAGTTAACTAATCTACAATTGATTACGGCTACCACTTACTGACTGTTTTTTGCCCATTACTGACTGCTTTACTGACTACTTTTAGGAGTAGGCTGTCCTTAGGCAATGGCGTTTTGATGGATGCGGTCAACCACTTGCAATTCTCTGGCAACTGAACTTTCATCTGATAACATACCAAATATACCGTCTTCATAGTGCTGGTTAAAAGGAGGCTGATCAACAAGAGCAGACTTTACTATTGTTCCATTAACAGCCATATATTCTATTATAGTCCGTATAAAGGTCATTTGGTCTGAATATTGGGGAGTATTACAGTGTACCTACTGTATATGTTAAGACGGGTCGTTACGAAAACGGTGCTCTTCAACTTGAAATGGTTAACAACATTGGGGCAAGCGAAATCAACATCATGGCTAACCGCACTGTATTTGAGAATGCTCCACGTACTCACTTTGGAAACCAAATCACTTTAGATCCTTCTAAAACTGAGGAGTCTGTTACTTGGACTACTGGTTACATCTTCGACAGTGGTTTTGAAATCTTAAACGATGTAGGTGGTGGTCGTGACATCCTTTACATGGCTGACGGTCCTTGGGGTGCTGACTTCGAGCGCCACACTGGTGTTACTAATGATGCTTTCAGCGTTAGCCAAGAAACTGGTTACACAACTCAAAATGGAGAACTACACCTAGAGCGTGACATCCAGTTTACTGGTAACCTTAAGAACTACGTAAGCATCTACCGTATGCTACGTCCTGGACACCGCACTACAGATATTAGCGATTACAATCAAATTACCTTTGATGCTTCTTTAAGCGGATTCAATGAAATCATTGTAACCTTAGTAAGTGCTGATATCACAAAGTGGAGCGAGCAATACCGTGTAACTGTTCCTGTGAACAATACGGCTATGGGCAACTACACTATCGATATTGCTGACTTAGTTTCTGCAGGTAACTTACCCTTAGACCTAAGCAAGATTATGAACATCACCTTCTCAGTAGTAGGTGACTACCAAAACTTTGCTCCAATCACTCTAGACATCGCTAACGTGACCTTCACGAACCGCTGTAAGGCAATCGGTACTGCAGAATTAGATTACAACCAACAGCAAAGCATGAATGTGTATCCAAACCCATTCAGTGGTGCGGCGCACATTGATCTTAACCAAGCAAAGTCTGGTGATGTAAGCCTAGAGCTTTACGACCTAAGCGGTAAAATGGTAGACCGTGCAAACTTAGGTTACCAGTTTAGCGGTGTTCAAACCGCAGTGTATACTCCAAGTGTAGAATTGCTTGAAGGTGTTTACCTTATGAAGGTTCATACCGATACTCAAAGCTTTACTCAGAAAGTAGTATACCGCAAATAAGTAAATACCCCCTCTATATACAAAGAGCCCCGATGAAGCCTAGCTTGTCGGGGTTCTTTATTTTTGCACCATGCGAGTAGATAAATTTCTGTGGTGCGTTCGAAAGTTTAAGACACGCAGCCTTGCGGTAGATGCGGTGAAGAAAAATAAAGTGAAGGTTAATGAAGAGATCGTAAAGCCCTCCCGAGAAGTTAAGGTTGGTGATAGGGTTTCTTTTAAAAAAGAGGGCGTTGAGTATTCGGTCCAGGTGCTGGATATACCAAAGTCTAGAGTAGGTGCAAAACTCGTCCCTAGCTTTATTGAAGACCTTACACCTAAGGAAGAGATGGATAAGCAAAGCTTTATCCAGATGATGCATAAATTAAATCGCCCGCGAGGGACGGGTCGTCCTACCAAAAAAGAGCGCCGAGACTTAGACGATTTTACTTCTTGATTGGGAAAACCTCTTTCAAGAGCCTATTAAGCGGGTCTTTGTAAATATCATGGCCGCCTTTAAAACGAATAAGCTGTGGATCAATACCCTGGGCATTTAAAAATAAAAGGTGTTCCTCCAAGCGCTCTTCACTAATGAATTCATCATTATCTCCGCAGACCATATAAAGCTCCTTTGGCTTTAAATTAGCCAAGGCCGCTTCGAAATTTAGATCCGGTGGAAAGGCACCGGCCCAATTAATTAAAGTTTCAAAATCTAGATCCGTATTATTGGCCCAACGGCAAGCCGTAGCTACCCCTTGCGAAAACCCCAAGATCGCCACTTTCTTAAAACCCGCATCAGTACATACTTCCATTGCAACTTGATTGAGCAGGGCGCAGTAATCGTCGATATCATTTAAACGGTCTTCCTTGGTCATCCAACTGGCTCCAACTCGACCCGATGAGCCTTCAAGGTAATAGCGATGAAGTCCTTCTGGGGCCACAAATAAAATATCCTTACGCTCCAAAGCTTGAAACTTCTTAAGAAAGAATTGCGGCAATTGCCCATAGCCATGTAAAACAAAACACAAATAGGGCAAATTTGAAGACGGCTCATCACTTAAAAAGTAACGAGCCGTTCTTTGTATTTTAATATCTCTACGTCTACTCAAAATTGAGGCTTTCGCTTTTCCAAGAATGCTGAGGTCCCTTCTCGGAAGTCGTCCGTTCCAAAGCACTTTCCAAACTCCTCAATTTCTACCTTGTAACCGTTCATCCCGTCTTTGTACCCTGCATTAACAGACTTAATCGCTGAGTGAATCGCATTGGGTGAGTTCTGAGCCATTTTGCCGGCCATCGATTTACAGGTTGCTAAAAGGTCTTCCAAATTCACCACATGGTTCACTAACCCCATTTCGAGGGCACGATCGGCTTTAACCATTTGAGCGGTTAAAATCATCTCTAAAGCCTGTCCTTTACCTGCTAATTGCGCTAATCGCTGTGTTCCTCCATAGCCAGGAATTAAGCCTAAAGTAACCTCTGGTAAGCCTAACTTAGCATTGTCGGAAGCCACACGAACATGGCAGGACATAGCAAGTTCCAATCCGCCGCCCAAGGCAAAACCATTTACCGCAGCAATTACCGGTTTGCAATAGTTTTCAATGTAATCGAAAAGAGTCTCCTGACCTTTGGCGGCCAATTCGGTACCTTCGTTCACTCCAAAGTCCGCGAATTCTTTAATATCCGCTCCCGCCACAAAAGACTTTTCACCACTTCCCGTCAAAATCACTACGCGTACCTCATCATCACTTGCAAGGGTCCTTAACGCTTCGTGTACATCAGAAATCGTTTCCTTGTTTAAGGCATTTAACTGCTTCGGACGGTTAATGGTGATTTGGGCAATTTTATGTTCAACTGCCACTAAAATATTGTTGAATTCCATAATGCTTAATTTGGCTAGCCTTGCAAAAGAAAAGAATTCGCTTTGATTTAGGAAACGGCTGTACCAGAAAGACTAGGAAAGAGGAAGGTAAACCTTGAAGGTTGTGCCAACGTTCAGCTCTGTTTCAAACTCTATACGGCCCTCAAAGCCAGATATGATCCGTTTTACCAAGGCAAGTCCTAAGCCCATACCACTAGATTTCGTCGTAAATCTTGGTTCGAAGATTTTATCGCGTTGTGATTCTGGAATGCCAGAGCCATTATCCTTTACTTCAATGACGGCCTCATTTTGGAGCTTGGACAAATAAACCTCCACTTTCTCATCACGATCCTCAGGCACAGACTGTAACGCGTTATTAATCAGGTTATTCATAACTCGAATGAGTTGATCAGGGTCTGCATAAATTTCCAGTTCCTCATCCTCCGCAACAAAGCTTACGTTTTGCTCTGGGTATAAACCCGCCACTCGCTTAACCAATTCTTTAACGGGAAAGTGTTTCCGCTTTAACTCAGGCATAGAAGCAAAGCGCGAAAAAGCCGCCGCGATATTGCTTAAGGTATCTATCTGATGAATCATGCTTTCGGCAAACTCATGCAGCTTAGCTGAATCTTCTGTCTTAAGGCTTTTCTCCAAATACTGCACATTTAAGCGCATGGGGGTAAGGGGGTTCTTAATTTCATGTGCCACCTGTTTGGCCATTTCTCTCCACGCGCTTTCCCTCTCCGTTTGGGCTAACTTCGCGGCCGAAGCTTCCAGTTCCTGGAGCATCCGGTTATACTCTTTTATTAAAGCACCAATCTCATCATCGTACTTCCACTCCAGCTGGTAGTTACCCCCTTTAAGGCGTGTATTTTTAATGTGCTGACCAATCGTTTGGAGGGAGCTGGTGATGTAATTGGAAAGGAAATAAGCAATGAATACCGCTGCTAAAAACAGTAAAAAGTAGATTTCAGTTAGGCGCCAAAGAAAGTTTCGTAAATCTTCTCTACTAAGGTCCTTGGAATCGAAATACGGTAGGTTAATAATCGCTACCGGCTTTCCTTCATAATTTCGAATAAAATCATAGGTGGAAAGAAACTGGACGGTGTCCGATTTATAGCGCATTAAAATCTGATCCGATGTTTGATAGAGACGCTCCATCAAATTATACGGAATTTTAGTGGGGATAATTTCGGCTTCGTGCAGGCCCGGATTACTGGCAATTAAAAGACTTCCGTTTAAACTATAGATATTAATATCTAAGCCATTTACTTGGGCCAACTCACAAACCTTAGTGTCAAATAAGCTAACAATACTGTCTGTGTTATCACTTAATTGTTCACCCCCCAAGAAAAAGCCAATGGATTCAAGAACCGCAAATTCCTTTCGCCGCAAACGCTCTTCATGATAGAGTTCGTTTTCTTTCTTAAAATGATAATAGGATATGGCCCCGGTTAATAGAAAGGAGATCGCGATGATTAGTAGCATCGAGAAGAAAATTCTTCCTCTAAGGGTCATGTGGGGTAGGGAGCCTTTCATTGCGGCTATGAATGTAGCAAAATGTGCGCCAAGCTTTAAATAAAAAAACCCCGACGATTGGTCGGGGTTTTAAAAATACTAAATAAGCTGGTTAGCCATCCGCCAAAGCGTTTGCTCCACCAACGATTTCAAGAATCTCATTGGTAATTGCTGCTTGACGAGCTTTGTTATATTCTAAACTCAAGCTACGGCGTAAATCATCGGCATTGTCCGTTGCTTTATGCATGGCCGTCATACGAGCCCCATGCTCAGCAGCTTGACTATCTAATAACGATTTGAATAATTGCGTTTTCAAAGACTTAGGAATAAGGTCTTCTAAAATTTCCTCTTTTCCCGGTTCGTATAAGTAGTCTCCAGCATTGGCGCTATCAGCTTCGGTCTCGCGGATTGGCAAGAACTGCTCGCACTGTACACGTTGTGTAGCTGCATTTACAAAGCGATTGTACACAATCTCAATACGATCATATTCACCTTCGATGAACTTATCCATTAGCATTTGTGCTACTTCGGAAGCGTTCTCAAAACTTAAGTCATCGTAAATCGCATTACGCTCACCGATAGGCTCAGACACACCGCGTTTAACCAAGATTTCGCCGGCCTTCTTTCCTAAAAAGTAAGTGTTTATAGTGGCGTTATTTTCCTCTTGATAGGCAATTACACGCTTCACAACATTAGCGTTGAAGGCGCCACAAAGACCACGGTTTGAGGAAATTACCACTAATAGTACTTTATTGACTTCATCAGACTGGCGGCTGTAAACCCCTTCTGATGAGTCTAAAGTAGCGCTAACGTTCACCAAAATTTCTTCCAGCTTTTGGGCATACGGACGCAATTGAGTAATTGCATCCTGCGCACGCTTAAGCTTGGCGGCCGACACCATTTTCATGGCAGAGGTAATCTGCATGGTGCTGGAAACCGAAGAAATACGACTGCGAAGTTCTTTTAAGTTAGCCATAATTAAAAGTAAAAAACCTCTGACCGAGCTTGAGCTCGGTCAGGGTAAAATATTAATACTTAGCCGCTAATTCTTTAGCAACCTTCTCGAGTGTTCCAGTGATCTCGTCGGTTAATTTACCGGCCTTTAATTGATCAAGAACATCGCGATGCTTAGTATCCATATATTCAAGGAATTCAACCTCGAACTCGCGTACCTTCTCAACGGGTACATTGTTTAATAATGCTTTGGTACCAACATAGATAATCGCAGCCTGCTTTTCTACAGGCAGTGGAGAGTTAACCCCTTGCTTTAAGATTTCTACGTTACGCTTACCCTTGTTAATTACCGCCATAGTAGCAGCATCAAGGTCAGATCCAAATTTCGCAAAGGCCTCAAGTTCACGGTACTGAGCTTGGTCAAGCTTAAGAGTACCCGAAACTTTCTTCATGGACTTAATCTGTGCGTTACCACCTACACGAGATACAGAAATACCTACGTTAATCGCAGGACGTACACCGGAGTTAAATAAATCAGACTCCAAGAAAATCTGACCATCCGTAATCGAAATTACGTTAGTAGGAATATAGGCAGATACGTCACCTGCTTGAGTTTCGATAATAGGAAGAGCGGTCAGAGATCCTCCACCTTTTACTTTATCTTTTAGAGACTCAGGCAAGTCGTTCATGTTTTTAGCAACGGTGTCGTCTTTAATCACCTTAGCCGCACGCTCTAATAAACGTGAGTGAAGGTAGAATACATCACCAGGATATGCTTCACGACCTGGAGGACGACGAAGAAGTAGAGATACCTCACGGTAAGCTACCGCCTGCTTGGAAAGATCATCATAAACAATCAAGGCAGGACGACCTGTATCACGGAAGAACTCACCAATCGCAGCACCAGCAAATGGGGCGTAGAACTGCATTGGAGCAGGGTCCGAAGCGTTAGCCGCTACAATAACGGTATAATCTAAGGCTCCTTTTTCTTGTAATGTTTTAGCAATCTGAGCAACGGTAGATCCCTTCTGGCCGATCGCTACATAAATACAGAATACGGGCTCGCCTGCATCGTAAAATTCACGCTGGTTGATAATGGTATCTAAAGCAACAGTAGACTTACCTGTCTGACGGTCGCCAATAATAAGCTCACGCTGACCACGACCTACTGGAATCATAGCGTCGATCGCTTTGATACCTGTTTGTAATGGCTCGTTTACGGGCTGACGGTAAATTACACCTGGGGCTTTACGCTCTAAAGGCATTTCGAAGGTTTCACCTTCGATAGGGCCTTTACCGTCGATAGGGTTACCTAAGGTATCTACAACACGGCCTAACATACCTTCACCTACTCTTAAAGAGGCGATTTTTCCAGTACGTTTTACCGTAGAGCCTTCTTTGATATTTCCGTCTGCACCAAGCAGTACGATACCCACATTATCCTCTTCAAGGTTTAATACGATTCCTCTCAAACCTGAGTCGAATTCTACTAATTCCCCAGCTTGAGCATTGCTCAATCCATAGGCACGGGCAATACCGTCCCCTACTTGGAGAATAGTTCCTACTTCTTCTAGGTCTGCTTCGCTTTTGAAACCGGATAATTGGTTTCTCAGAATTGCTGATACTTCAGCGGATTTTACTTCAGCCATTTTGCTTGAGCTTATTTATCCTTAAAAATCTTTAACGTAATGGTTGTTCTTAAACTGACGACGCAAAGCGGCCAGTTGATGCGCTAAACTTCCGTTGTAACGCTGATCGCGGATACGCATTACCATACCACCAACTATTGAGCTATCTACTTTCTGAATTAACTCAATTTGTTTTCCTGTATAGCTTGCCGCCTTCTCGCTAATCTCCTTTACCTCCTCAGCGCTTAAAGGATAGGCAGTGGTCACCTCCACTTTTTCGATTCCTTTAAGGTCTAAGTACATATTATGGAAAGCACTAGTAATGTTATACAAAGTACCTTCTCGACCGTGATTAATAACCACATCAAAGAAGCGCATTGTAATGTCGGAAACCTTACCATTAAAGATTTCTTTCAAAATAGCGCTCTTTTTATCTGCTTTTACGATCGGACTATTTAAAGTACTAGACAGCTCGCGAGATTCTTTAATCACGCCAGCTACCAAGTCCATATCGGTTTTAACCGCCTCAACCGTATCCTGCTCCTTAGCAAGATCCAATAAGGCTTTAGCATAAACACGGGCTAACTTGGTAACTACCATGTTAGTTTAATTTAAAATTATCCAATTGGTCTTTCACCAATGCACTTTGCTTGGCCTTGTCTTCCAGTTCCTTACCTAAAACCATTTCGGCAATTTCGATAGACATTTCCGCTACTTGATTCTTAAGATCAGTAATGGCGGCCATTTTTTCGTTTTTGATCTGCTCTTTAGCTGAGCTGATAATAATATCTGCCTGAGCGCTAGCCTCCGTCTTCGCGTCGTTAATCACTTTATCTTTGATTTCACGAGCTTCCTTAAGGATACCATCGCGCTGGGCGCGCGCCTCAGCAAGAATGCGCTCATTATCGGATTGCAATTTTTGCATCTCCTCGCGCGCTTTTTCAGCCTGATTTAAAGCATCTTCAATACTTTGTTCGCGATCCTCAACAGCATTAAGAATCGGTTTCCATGCATACTTGCGTAAAACAAATAGCAAAAGGACGAACAACAAAAGTTGCCAAAAAAATAGGCCTACTGAAAAATCGTTAATTAGCTTTTCCACTTTTTAAAATTTTTATCGGTGTAATTAAGTGACCAAAGGTCGCAGCCAACCGCTACGACCTTTGGCAAATAAGGTTCTTACACTGCAAATAGAGCAGCGAAACCGATACCTTCGATAAGTGCAGCAGCGATAATCATCGCAGTCTGAATCTTACCTGAAGCTTCAGGTTGACGAGCGATGGCTTCCATAGCGGAACCACCGATACGACCGATACCCATACCGGCACCGATTACGATCAAACCTGCACCTACAATAGCTGGAATTTCCATGGTTTGTGTGATTTAAGCATTAATAAAAAATCTTAGTGGTGGTCATGTTCTTCCACCGCTGAACCGAAGTAAAGCGCAGACAACATTGTAAAAATATAAGCCTGTAAGAAGGCCACCAGTAATTCTATAATTGATAAGAAGAATGTTAAGCCAAAGAAGGCCCCTTTAGCACCCCAAGCACCGAAGATAAAAATCAAGCCGATGATACTCATGATCACCACGTGACCCGCTAAAATGTTAGCGTACAAACGAATCATCAATGAAAATGGCTTAACGAATAGTCCTAAAATCTCAATTGGCATTAAAACGACGCGCATCAGGTAAGGAACACCTGGCATCCAAAAAATGTGTGCCCAGTAATCCTTTTTACCCGAAAACTGGGTCATGAAAAAAGTAATCAAAGCTAAACCAAGCGTTACAGCGATATTACCGGTAATATTAATTCCAAGTGGAGTCTGCCCAATGAGGTTGGCAATCCAAATAAAAAAGAATACCGTCAATAAATAAGGCATAAACTTCTTGTAATGCTTCTCACCAATATTGGGACGCGCGATATCATCGCGAACTAAAATAATTAGTGGCTCAATGAATTTAGCCAAACCTCTCGGAACAGCGTCATTCTTATAGTTCTTAGCTACCGTTCCAAAAATCCAAATAATTAATAGACCCACTAAAATGGTGCTAAAAACAGTTTTGGTAATGGATAAGTCTAGAGGCTTGGCATTGGTCGGGTGATGGTGCTCATCATAAGTGATGCTGCCGTCAGCGTCCGTTTTGTAAATCTTGCTGTGGTATAAACGGAAGTAAGATCCTTTGCTTTCAACCGTCTCATTTTCTGAATGATGAAAAGCAGAAGACATAAAAAAGTGTAGCGTTCCTTCATCCCATAAGATAACGGGCAATGGAAACTCTACAGAAGTACCGTTGGCATGTTCGCCCCACAGATGAAAACTGTGACTATCTTTAAGGTGATGTTCCTTTACTTCGGCAATTTGTTCCTTGATACTTTTCTCACCATGTTCTTCATGGTTGTCGTGAGAATCATGGCTATCACTTGCGGATGCCGCCCAAGAAATACTTAAGGCAAACAAGAAAGCAAGAAATCCGAATCTTTTAATCTGCATAACTCGGCGTTCAGAGGTCGTTTAAAAATCAGCGCAAAAGTAAACAATTCAGCTTTCTGACCTACTTATTTTTTACCGAGATTTTTTTTGATTCCTAATCTGCCCGATTCAAGGTGCGGATTAACACAAATGATTTGACGCTCAAGCAAATAGCATAAGGAATAAAAAATGAGCTAAACTCAATGGTCTGCATCTCGCCGTCGGCCTTGTATTCGGGAAAGAAAAAGATGAAGAAAACCAGGAACTTTAAAAAGCTTCCCGCCATAAAAATGAAGCCTAGATTGGATTTATTCTTTTTAGCTAAGCGTAGTAAAAAAACTAAGATTATCGAGGCGGCTAAAACGTTGAAAAGATAGGCCTGCCAGGTAAGGTGGGTTCCTAAATCAATACTTTGACTGCTCAGGTAAGCCGCGTGCAATCCAAAACTTACCGCAATAACCGAAAAGAGCAGTATGAGAGACTGTTTGGAGCTGGGCGTTTTCATTGATCAGCATTTACTTGACGCAAAACTAAATAAAGACCCATGGCCATTCCGCTTAATGTTCCTACAATAGTAAACCAGGGTTTTTCTAGTGAATACTCTGCGTCCAACCATTTACCTCCATAAGCCCCAAGGGCAATAAGTGCCCCCATTTGAATGGCTAAACCGGAGTAGGTTAAATAGCTATTAAGAGATTTTTTCAGTTGCTCTTTGTCCTTCTTCGGCTGACTCATCATTGCGGATTTCACGGACAATTGCTCCCATTTTACACGAACCACTAAACTCTGCACCAGGTTCGATGGCTAGTTTTACAGTAAAGATATCGCCATTTACGCGTGCGGTTTCTTCTAGGTTAAGAAGCTCGTCTACCACTAAAGTACCTTCCAGTTTTCCGGAAATGGTTGCAGAACCGCATTTAACCTCGCCTTTTACCAAGCCCTTTTCACCAATTACGAGTTTTCCAGTAATGGTGATATTTCCTTTGATTTGACCATCTACGCGAAAATCACCGTCGGAGTTCACATGACCTTCAATGGATGTTCCTTGCAAAATGCGGTTACTACTATGCGCTCCTATATTTACTTCTTTGGCTTTTTTAATCATTTCCCCTTCTTTTCGTAATTCTCTTGATAGAAAATTTGATAGCCCTCTACATCCTGATTCTTGTAGAAGTCTGTAAAATTAGCGTTCGAAATTACGAATTGTTTAAAATCTATCGACAAAAGTAGTCTTTCGAGCGCTTTCTCATTACTTAAAGTAGTCAAGTAAGTTAGGGCTCTTTCCTTATTGGGAAGCCCACTTACCATTACCACCTGATTGTCTCTCCCCATCAAAATACTCTTGGTGTTGAGCCGATCATTGGGAAAATACTTTTTATTAAAATCGTTCAACTTAATGTTAAGTTGATTGGCATTTGCCTTTCCGTTGGGTAAGACTAAAACATAGCGGTGCATCGAGCTGAAATCGGTTCGGTAGGCAGTTTTCTTGGCCGCCGCTTTGCCTTCTCCCGCAGTTTGCTTTCCGGACCCAATAGCATCCAATATTTTTTGGGCTTGTGCCGACTCCTCTGTAGCAGGATAGGCCTGTAACACTCCATTTAGACTCTTTACCAAGTCTTCTTTTCGTTGCAAAGCCCCTTGACAGTAGGCCTTTAACAGTAATAACTTTGCTCCAAATTGACTGTCCGCAAACTTTTCAATAGCCTCTTCAGATGCTTTTAGTGCTTGACGGTAGCTTTTCGCCTCGTATTTTAAATACGCGGATGAATAGGATTGTTTTGCTTCGGACTCATTTACCTCCTCTTTCTCCTTGCCTTCGTTTAAAATCAAGTACGCGTACTCCGAGTCGGGATAATTAGTGAGAATCAGATTTTTATACTTGGTCGCTAAGGCTTCATCAGGAACCAAAACGTAAACCCGATAAAGAATATACCATGCCCTTGCCTTTCCCACAAAGCTTGGGTAACGTTCTAATAATTCATTAACACTGGAGGCGGATGCCACTAAGTCGCGAATCTCTTCCTTGTAAAGCAGGGCGTTATCCAGCAGCGCTTCTTGAATAAGCCGGTGACTTTCTTGCATTGCTGCAGAATCGTTGGGAACATTGGCCAAATAGGT
>CBFHRN010000013.1:0-25413 GCA_965658275.1 Croceimicrobium sp. | reverse complement strand
ATCGTATTTGGGGTCTAGTTTTTTCTCGCCTTCCTCTTCCCCCGAACCTTCTTTGGCATCAGTGCTAGCAACCGGCTCTGAACTTATGGTTTTGTCGGATCTCCTCCAGTTATCCTCTAATTTCCGGTTTCCCCAGCGGTTTGCAAAAGCAGAAACCCCTGCCGAGCGCACACTTGGGTTGTAGAAATAGAACTTTTGATTAGCTGCGCCGACACCGGCTAAGCCGCCAAGTTCGCTCCCTCCAGAATTGGCATTTAACGCTAGCTGGTCAAGTGCGCGGTTTTCCGCCTCTTTAGCCGCTTCTTCCTCCTCCTTCAGTTTTTCTATAATCGCTTCTGCTTTGGCCAACTGCTGTTTAGGAGAAAGTGCTGCAATAGATTGCAAGCTGTCCTGAAGTGCGATGGTGTTTAGGTTCTCTACCAATTTACCTAAACTCTTTTTAAACACTTCTACTCTAGCATACTTTGGATGGTCTCGAGGTAAGAACTGAGAGCAACTATCGTAATAGGCTTGCGACGCTTCGTATCTTCTTTCATCAAAACGGATCTCAGCCAACCACAAATAACTTAAACCCTTTTGTTTCTGGTTTTGGGTGCTTACACGAATTGATTGGTTTAAGAATCCATCCCGGTCATCAGGCTCATCAAGCTTTTGGGCCACTTCTGCCATAACATAATAAATACGATCCCGATTATCGTAGTTTTTATCGTCACGCAACATCTTATTGAGATCGTCATAGGCCTCAGAAGGGTCCATAAGATCGACATCATAATTCCGAGCCCTGCTTAATTGAGCATTAAAAAGCAGCTCATAGGGAGGGCCTTTCTTTATAACTTTTAAGAATAGTTCGCTGGCATCGTAATCATTTCCTAAACTTGCTTGAAGCTGACCGCAGATGTAAAGCCACCGTACCTCTTGTTCTTTTTGACTGGTTTTTTCGGCCCCTTGAATTAAAAGCTGATAAGCATTTAAGTAACGATCCTTTTTGATTTCTAAGGCTGCAAAAGAGCCATAAACGTCGGCGTCTAAATACTTGGATAGGTTTTTATCGCTATACAACTTATCAAACCGTGCTTGAGCAGCAATATAATTGTCTAAAGCGGTTTCGGTCTTAGCGGCCCAAAGTTCTGCTTCGGCTCTAATCTTCGGTTCCTTAAACTCCTGAATGATATAGTTAAAGGTTTCCAATGCTAGCATATAATCTTGATTATAGTAGCGTGCCTTTCCGATCAGCAAATAAGCATCGTCAATGTAGTTGTTCTTTTGCTTATTCTCGATCATCATCGAGTGCTGCTTAATCGTTTTGGTTCCCTTTTCAATTGCTTTTTCCAAATCGGGCTTTACACCAGAAATGGTCTTCTCATCCCCTTCAATATAAATGGGAAGAATTTTATCAAAATCGTCTTTGTGCTGAGTTTTAAGACTGGTCTGAGCTTTTAGAAGTGCTTGCTCACCATTAAATAGAATATTGTATTTACTCACCATTCGGTGGTAAAGCCTAGAGCTAAAGAGATCCTTCTCGCGCGAGCAAGAAACCGCAAGGAGGCCAAGAAGGAGGAGCATGGAAAGGGCTTTCAGCAGTCTCAATTTCTATTCTCTAATAGGTATGGGTTGGAATAACTACAAAGGGGCAAAAATATTGTAATCTAGGTTCTAAGCGAGGGCTTGGCCCAATTTCCTCTCTTAAAATTATTCTTACTCGCCTCTATAACGGCTCAAAGCCGATGTAATTTTAAGATATTTGCGCAGCATGGCGATTGATAAAAAAGAAAACCAAAAGCTCCTTACTAGGCTAAAGAACAAGTATCGGCTTGTTATTTTAAATGACGACACCTTTGAGGAAAAACTTTCCTTTAAGTTAAGTCGACTGAACGTCTTCGTGTTTACCGGTCTTACCGCCGTCTTGCTAATTGCCGGTACAACTTTATTAATTGCTTTTACTCCTTTGCGTGAATATATCCCTGGCTATTCAAGCACCGAACTTAAAAAAGAAGCTTATCGCTTGAGTCTGGTGACGGATAGCATTACCGAGCAAATGGTTTTTAATGCTTTATACTTAGAGAATATTAGGGGTATAATCGAGGGTAAGCCACCTGTTGATCTCAGCGACTCCACTGCCGTAGACAGTTTAAAAAAGGTGAGCCTACAGGAATCTATTTCCAAAGAGGACTCTATGCTTCGTAAATTGGTGGAAGACGAAGAACGTTTTAATGTACCTGTTGATGGCTCGCCACGCCTAAGCATTGAAAGTGTGAATTTCTTTAACCCCGTAAAAGGATTGGTCATCAACAAGTTTAACCCCAACGATGAGCATTTGGGCGTTGACATTGTTGCCAAGGAAAATGAAGTGATTAAGGCCGCTCAAGATGGTCGGGTTCTTTTTGCAGAATGGACGGCCGAAACTGGTTATGTACTAATCATTCAGCACGCCGATAAATTTACCTCGGTCTACAAACACAATTCCGCCTTGTTAAAAGGACAAGGAGAGGAGGTTTCTGCAGGGGAACCGATTGCAATTATTGGTAATTCGGGGGAATTAAGCTCCGGGCCGCACTTACACTTTGAACTGTGGTACAATGCCTATCCGGTAGATCCAGAGGAATACATCCTTTTTTAGAAAAGCCCTTCCGCTCTCTCGTAGCCTTCATCTATTAATAAGCGTGAGCCTTCACTAGCTTCAACTGCTAGTTGATCACACCTTTCATTCTGAGGGTGATCATTGTGCCCTTTTACCCAATGAAAGCTTACCTGATGCTTTTGCAATAAAGGAATCATCTGTTTCCAAAGGTCCACGTTCTTCTTGCCTTTAAAGCCTTTCTGAACCCAGGAGCGCAGCCAGCCTTTATTTATGGCGTCTACTACATACTTAGAGTCTGAAACAACCTCAACGGTCATGCCCTCTTTTTTCAAGGCCTTCAAACCTTCGATCACTGCCAGCAACTCCATTCTGTTATTGGTAGTTAAGCGAAAGCCCTCTGAAAGTTCCTTTCGGTGTTTTCCCGCTTCGAGGACAATTCCATAACCACCAGGGCCAGGATTACCCTTTGCCGCGCCATCAGTGTAGAGGTAAATTACCATTAAAGGTTGGGTAGAAGATACTCGATTACCGAAGGATAATGCTTGTATTCAAGCTCACGAACTTTGTATTCAACGTCCTCCCAGCTATCTTCAAAATCAATGTCCACTTCTTCCTGGAATATTATTTCGCCTTCGTCGTAGTTTTCATTTACGTAGTGAATCGTAATCCCACTTACTTCCTCCTCGTTTTCAACTACTGCTTGATGCACATATTTTCCATACATGCCTTCACCTCCATAATCAGGAAGTAGGGCCGGATGAATATTTATAATGCGTTTATCAAAGGCTTGAATTAGGCTAGAAGGGATTTTCCTTAAGAAACCTGCTAAAACAATAAGATCACATTTAAGGGTTTCCAATTTCGTTTGGAGCGTACCGTCTTCTACTTCGGAATTGCTTAAAATGACCCCAGCAACCCCTAGTTTTCGGGCCTTATCTATGACCCCAGCATTCTTGTTATTAGTAACAATAGCCTTAACCCTGGCAATGTCACTTTCCTCAAAATAACGGACTATGTTTTCCGCATTTGTGCCCGAGCCTGAGGCAAGGACTACGATATTCTTCATGGCATTAAATAATCGAAACGAAAATACAAAGATTCTCGCTGCAGTCTAAAATAATTTCAAAGCTCGTTGCTTTTTGATTTATTTCCTTTCTTTGCAGCTTATAATTTTAAATAAATTATCATGTCAGAAATTGCTTCTAAAGTTAAGGCTATCATCGTAGATAAGCTAGGAGTAGACGAAAACGAGGTTACCAACGAAGCGAGCTTCACCAATGATTTAGGTGCAGACTCTCTAGACACTGTGGAATTGATTATGGAATTCGAAAAAGAATTTGATATTCAGATTCCCGACGACCAAGCAGAAAACATTACGACCGTAGGTCAAGCTGTAGCTTACATCGAAGAAGCTAAGAAGTAAGATTCTCTATGGAACTGAAAAGGGTTGTAGTAACCGGTTTGGGAGCTTTGACTCCCATCGGGAACGACGTTGATACCTTCTGGCAATCATTGCTGGCTGGTAAAAGCGGCGCGGCCCCAATTACTCGTTTTGATGCTGAAAGGTTCAAGACACAGTTCGCCTGTGAGCTCAAAGATTTCGATGTAAAAAATTACATCGATCGAAAGGAAGCACGCCGTATGGACCGCTTTACACAGTATGCCCTAGTGGTAGCAGATGAAGCGGTAAAAGATGCAGGAATCGAAAGTTTAGAAACCGATCCGGATAAAATTGGGGTGATTTGGGGCTCAGGAATTGGAGGTATTGATACCTTCTTGGAAGAGTGCATGAATTTCGCCAACGGTGATGGGTCTCCTAGGTTTAACCCTTTCTTCATCCCCAAAATGATTGCAGACTTGGCTCCTGGCCATATCAGCATCAAGTACGGTTTTCGAGGTCCTAACTATTCAACCGTTTCGGCCTGTGCTTCTTCCACTAACTCAATTATCGACGCTTTTAATTACATCCGTTTAGGTAAAATTTCAGTTTGCTTAGCAGGTGGTTCAGAAGCGGCGGTAAACCAAGCCGGTATGGGTGGCTTTAATGCTATGCATGCATTAAGTACCCGAAATGACTCGCCCGAAACGGCGAGCAGGCCATTCGATAAAGATCGTGACGGCTTTGTTTTAGGTGAAGGCGCTGGTTGTATTGTTTTAGAGGAATATGAGCACGCAAAAGCCCGTGGAGCTAAAATTTATGCAGAAATCACTGGTTCAGGAATCAGTGCTGATGCGCATCACATTACCGCTCCTCACCCTGATGGTGCTGGTGCGAAAGGTGTAATGAAACAAGTTTTAGAAGAAGCTGGTTTAAGACCCGATGAAGTAGATTACATTAATGTTCATGGAACTTCAACTCCTTTAGGAGATGTTGCCGAATTGAAAGCTATTAAAGATGTTTTCGGTGAAGATGCTTATAAACTCAATATCAGCTCCACCAAGTCCATGACTGGACACTTGCTAGGTGCAGCTGGAGCCATTGAAGCTATCGCCGCCATCTTAGCGATTCAAAACAACATCGTTCCTCCGACCATTAATCACTTTACCGACGATCCGGAAATCGATTCCAAACTGAACCTTACTTTCCATCAAGCTCAAGAGCGTGAAGTTCGCGCAGCAATTAGCAATACTTTCGGCTTTGGCGGACATAATGCCTCCGTGTTATTCCGTAAGTTGAGTTAATCGTTACAGAAAGCTTGATGTTTTCTTTTCTCAAAAAGCTTTATTCCCGCCCCCCAAAGGGCGGGAATTTTTTGGTTCAGATAGAGCGTATTACTGGGTTTCCAGTAAAGAACCTGAGCCTGTATGAGTTGGCCTTTACTCATAGCTCAAGTTCAAACGAGGGAAAAAAAGGGACCAAGCTCAATAATGAACGTCTCGAGTTTTTAGGGGACGCCATACTAGGAGCTGTGATTACCGACTTTCTTTACCGAAATTTTCCCAATAAGGAAGAGGGCTACCTAACCAACCTTCGAAGCAAACTTGTGAGTCGGAAGCACCTCAACGAGATTGGAGAAAATCTTGGTTTAATCGACTTATTAAAATATACTCCATCTCGCGGCACAAGGGCTAAGTCTTTAAACGGAGATGCATTTGAGGCGATGCTAGGGGCTCTTTATCTCGATCATGGTTACGCAGCATGCCAATCCTTTATTGAAAGAGGTATTTTGAAAGGTTTAGACTTAGAGCAAGTCAGTATTCGACTAACCTCTTATAAAAGCGCCCTATTAGAATGGGGTCAAAAAAATAAAAAATCGGTTCGTTTCGAATTATTAAAAACCGAAGGTAAAAGCCACAACCCGCTCTATCATGTAGGTTGCTTTATCCGACAACAGCAATTAGGGCAAGGCTCTGGTGCAACTAAAAAAAAGGCAGAAGAGGAGGCGGCGAAAGAAGCTTTCAAAGGGCTAAATTTGCCTTATGGCGAAGTATAAACTAAGTATCGAAGAACTGGAATGCCCCATTATCATGGGCTTTGGCATCCATAGTTCAAACGGTCCTTTAAATTTATGCTTCGAGCTAAATAAACTTTCTCCCATCTTTCGCTTCAAACGCTTTAAGGAAGATCTTTACGAAGATTATCGCAATAACCGCTTTTTTTATTCGGTTTATAGCATTCCTGATCCGGTTAGAGACATCGATTGGAAATTGGTTCAAAATCGTTCCTACAAGAGCGAGAGCAAGGGCAACCAGGGCGTCGACCTGTTTGCAGGACAGACTAAAGCTGAAAAAAATTGGATCAATAATCGCGAAGGTTTCAATTTTTTTCTTTGGTTTGAAGGCGAAATTCAGAATGTGTCTTTTTTACACGAAGTGAGAGAAGTCCTTAAAAACCCGAAAGATATCGGTTTGCTAAAAGAGCTTAAACCGTCTGAATTAGACAAAATCAACAAGAATATAAAATACTATCATGGCCTATAACAAAGCAAAAATTCTAGCCACCCTCGGACCGGCTTCGAGTGATTACGACATCATGAAGAAAATGGTCGCCGCGGGAGTAAATGTATTTCGCATTAACTTTTCACACAGTGATCACGATAATGCTCGTGAAATTGTAAAGAAAGTTCGTAAGCTTAATGAAGAGCTAGACACCAATGTGGCGGTACTCGCTGATTTGCAAGGTCCAAAGCTTAGGGTTGGGGTTGTGGAAGACGGCGCTGTGCTCAAACCAGGAGACATCTTGAAGTTCACCAATAAAGACATTAAAGGGACTGCCAAAGAGGTTTACATGACCTACAAACAGTTTGCGGCCGATGTAAAAGTTGGCGATCGCATTCTTATTGATGATGGCAAAATCTTGTTAGAGGCGGTAAAAAGTAATGGAATCGATGAGGTAGAGGCTAAGGTAATTCAAGGTGGCCCGCTAAAATCTCGTAAGGGCGTAAACCTACCTAACACCCGTATTTCGTTACCCTGTTTAACCGAGAAGGATTTGGCCGACCTAGAGGTGGCGATGGAATGTGAGGCCGAGTGGGTGGCTCTATCTTTCGTGCGAAACCCGAACGATGTCTACGAATTACGCGACATCTTGCAAAAGAATAACGCTCCTTGTCATATTATCAGTAAGATTGAAAAACCAGAAGCGGTGGTTGAAATTGATGAAATCATTGAAGCCTCTGATGGTATTATGGTAGCACGTGGCGACCTTGGGGTTGAAGTGCCTATGCAGGGTGTGCCACTCATCCAAAAAATGATTGTAAACAAATGCCACCTTGCTGCCAAACCAGTTGTTATCGCTACCCAAATGATGGAGAGCATGATCGAGAACCTTACCCCATCCAGGGCGGAGGTAAATGACGTAGCCAACTCCGTTTTAGATGGCGCGGATGCGGTTATGCTAAGCGGTGAAACCTCTGTAGGTAATCACCCAGTGGAGGTTGTGGCCGCGATGAGTAAAATTATTGCTCACGTAGAGGAAAGCGGACAGGTACAAGTAAAAGAGGAAAACCCTCCTCGATACCGAAACAAAAGGTTTATCACAGACTCCATTTGCTACAATGCTAGCAAAGTAGCTGATCAGGTTGGTGCTGCTGCTATTTTAACCATGACCTTTAGTGGTTACACAGCCTTTAAAATCTCGGCGCACCGCCCACAAACGGCCATTATCATGTTCACTTCCAATCGTAGTATTCTTAACACAATGAGCCTACTTTGGGGAGTTCGGGGTTATTACTACAATAAGATGGTGAGTACCGATGAAACCTTTGCGGATATTAAAAAGATTGTTCGGGAAAAAGGCATCGTTAGCGAAGGTGATTTGGTGGTAAAAATCGCCAGTATGCCTATTCATGAGCAGGGCATGACCAATATGCTTAAGATAGCAAGCATCGATGAAGATTAAGCACTGGGTCGAAAACGAAAATAGCCTGCAACGAAGTTTTGAGTTTCAAGACTTTGTTCAGGCTTTTACTTTTCTAAATGGCGTTGCCAAGCTCGCGGAAGAGCATCAGCACCATCCAGAAATCTGGAATGTTTACAATAAGGTACGGCTTCGACTTAGCACCCACGACGCTGGAAACGTCGTAACCGAAAAAGATTACGCCTTAGCGGAAGCAGTTAATAAGCTGCTTTAAACTGTTCTAAGAAGCGCAAGTCGTTTTCAAAAAGCATTCTAATGTCTGGAATCTGGTAGCGATGTAAAGCAATACGCTCCACGCCTATTCCAAAAGCAAAGCCCGAGTGTACCTCTGGGTCTATCCCGTTGTTTTTTAAAACATTCGGGTCAACCATTCCGCATCCGAGAACTTCCAGCCAGCCCGTACCTTTCGTCATGCGATAATCCCGTTCATTTTCTAGGCCCCAATAAACATCCATCTCAGCACTAGGTTCTGTGAAGGGAAAATAGGAAGGGCGCAAGCGTATTTTTGTTTCGGGCCCGAAAAATTCTTGAGCGAAAAAAAGGAGCGTTTGCTTGAGGTCTGAGAAGCTTACTCCTTTATCGATATACAATCCTTCAATTTGATGGAAAAAACAGTGTGAGCGGGCTGAAATCGCCTCGTTTCGAAACACTCTTCCTGGAGAAATTGTGCGAATCGGGGGTTTTTCATTTTCCATAACGCGAACCTGAACACTTGAAGTGTGGGTTCGAAGAGCCCAATCTGGATCTTTAGCTACAAAAAAAGTGTCCTGCATGTCGCGAGCAGGGTGCTCCTCAGGAAAGTTAAGCGCCGAAAAGTTATGCCAGTCATCCTCAATTTCAGGTCCTTCCGAAACATTAAAACCAATCCGCTTAAAAATACCAACAATCTCATTTTTCACAAGATTCACCGGATGGCGGGAGCCTAGGTTTTGAAAATTAGCCGGGCGACTAAGGTCCTGCTTAGGGCCTAAGTCTATATTCGACTCCGCGCTCTCCTTAAGCTCATTAACTTTAGCTTGAGCGAAGTTCTTTAACTCATTAAGAGGCTTTCCTAATGATCTTTTCAGATCACCGTCTAAGGAGCGAAAATCATTAAATAGGGCCGTGATTTTCCCTTTCTTTCCAAGCATTTCCACACGAAAGCCCTCAATGTCTGCTGCACTCTCCGAGCGAAATTTTTCCAACTCTGCTTTTAAACTTTCGATACGTTCCTTCATTATCTTAATGCTAAAGAGCTTATCGCCTGCGTTAATTATTATATTTGGAGCGCAAAGATGGTAATTATTTAGCACAGTGATGGCCAAGTTTATTAGAGTATTCGTCCTCTCTTGCGCTAGTTTCTTTCTTTTTTCCTCTTGTGAAAAAGACGATAGAGACTATGCCTTGGATTTGTTTGTGACCGTTAATGACGGCACCGTTAAAGCGCAAAACGCCTTAGTGCATATCTACGCCCCTGTCGCCAATACTTCGGTCGACTATTACCTCTATACAGATGAAGAGGGCAAGGTTTCCGTTACCCTAAAAAACAAAGCTGTTTTAGAAATTGTAGCTACTAAGCGACCCTATAAAAGTTGCACTTTTGCAGAATTAGACCGAGGTGTGACCACCGTATATTTGGACATGACTATTTCGGGAGATCCCGATAGTGGATGTAGAGACGATCAGTAATTATGAAGAAGTTAATCGTAGCCTTCTTTTTAGGAATTCTAGTTCTTGGTGCCTGTGACCAAGATGCCCTTAATCCAGAATACCCCTTTCGAGTAGTAGTTAAAACTCAGGAGGATTCTACAAGGGCTCAAAATGTTTATGTAGAGATTTTGGCTCCCATAAATGGTAACACGGTTTATATCAATGGATATACCGATGAAGCCGGTGAGGTTGAATTTGAATACGACAAAGCTGCAACTCTCGGGATTCGAGCTAGCCGCGGAGCGCGCCCAGACTATACTTGGATTGGCTGCACGGAAATTCGCCTTATCCCCAATAAAGAGGTAATTAAAACGGTTTACATTGAGCCCTTTGACACATTGCTAGTAGGTTGTTCCTTTGACCGTTAAAGACTACCAAACCTCTTCATCGAAATAGCGAATTACCGCTTCCTTCATTAAAATACTTTGCTCCCCTGGTTTTAAAAAGGGGAGCTTTTTTTTGACCTCATAGTGAGGCCAGCCCTCTTCATCTAAGCCGACCAGTTCATAATAGCCGTATGGACTCAATAAGCGGCAAATTGCGATATGTAAAAGCGCCAACTTTTGATCTTTTTTAAAGTTTCTTTTAGGCGGAATGCCTAGTTCTCGAACTCCAATTAAGAAGAGAACCACGTCTAAATCAGGCTCTTCGCCATCACTAAACTTCTCTTTTACGAAAGATAGTACTCTACTCCACTTATTCCTATTGCTTTCCTCTAGCATAATTTCACTAAAAAAAGTTTTATTTTGATACGGACAAACTTTGACCTTTGAACTACACTACTCTCGATATCTTCCTTCTCGCTCCCCTGCTGTTTGGCCTTGTTCGTGGCTTTATGAAGGGTTTTATTCGTGAGCTCGCTGCCATCTTAGGCTTATTTGCCGGGGTTTTTGCCTCTTATCTACTTGCCGAAAAAGTCTTTAAGTATTTCACCGCTTATTTCAAAGAGGTTGATTTTGAGCTTAAAATCATCAGCTATGTAATCGTCTTTTTTGGTACTATTTTACTGGTAAACTTTTTGGCTAGTATTCTTACCAAAACCCTGAAACTTATCGCTCTCAATGGAATAAATCGCATTGTTGGCGCCTTATTTGGAGGCTTCAAATGGGCTGTTATCCTTACTTTACTGTGCTTCTTTTTAGATCGCATCCAAAAAAACCACACTTACTTTCAAAAATCAACCTTACGAGAAAGCCAGGTTTACCAGCGTTTTTTACACTATGGAAAACAAGGCGCTGAAGCGGTTGGTTTTGAAGAGGCTATTGACAAACAGTACTTAATAAAAGACGCGGACTAATCTAAAATTGCTTGAATACCGGGAAGCGTTTTCCCTTCAAGAAACTCTAGCATTGCTCCGCCGCCAGTACTGACGTAACCCACCCCTTGAGCCATATTAAACTTCTTAATCGCCGCCACTGAGTCTCCTCCGCCAACTAAGCTAAAGGCTCCATTGGATGTTGCCTTCACAATCAATTCGCCGGCAGCCTTTGTAGCATCCTCAAAGTTTTTAAACTCAAATACACCAAGGGGCCCATTCCACAAAATGGTCTTAGAAGCTAAAAGAACCGACTCTAGGGCTTTAATGCTTTCGGGTCCCGCGTCTAGCCCCATCCAACCCACGGGTATTTCATTAGATGGACTAATCTTTGTTTCGGCGTCATTGCTAAACTCATTAGCAATTTTGCTATCCACAGGAAGGACGATTTCCACCCCTTTTTCAGCGGCAGCTTTCATTATACTCTTTGCCGTATCTAAATAATCATCTTCAATTAAACTGTTTCCTGTGGAGCCGCCTTTGGCCTTAATAAAAGTAAACGCCATGCCCCCGCCAATAACTAAGTTGTCAATGCGGTCCAATAGGTTTTCTAGGATAGATATCTTAGAAGATACTTTGGCCCCACCAACGATGGCTGTTACCGGCTTTTCACCTCCTTTTAAGACTCGGTTTACATTATCAATTTCACTCTGAAGGACATGTCCGAAGGCCTTATTTGTCTTGAAATATTTGGCAATTACTGCTGTCGAGGCATGTGCGCGGTGCGCGGTGCCGAAGGCGTCATTTATATAAACATCTCCGATTCGCGATAAAGACTGCGCAAAAGATTCATCGCCCTTGGTTTCCTCTTTGTAGAAGCGTAGGTTCTCTAACAGAAGTATCTGGTTTTCAGGAAGCTGATTCGAAACTAACTCTACTTCCTCACCCACGCAATCATTGATAAACTGAACGGTAAAGCCACTTAGTTTTTCCACGTGCTTTTGAAGGTGTTTAAGCGATAAATCAGCCGTAGGCCCATCTTTCGGGCGGCCTAAATGAGACATTAATATCGGGCGACCTCCTTTATTGATAATCGTTTGTATGGTTGGAATATGAGCCTGCATGCGGCTATCATCTGTGATCTCTCTTGCTTCATTTAATGGGACATTAAAATCTACACGAACTAAAACTCGTTTTCCTTTTAAGTCCAGGGTATCTAAGCTTGCCATTTATCTTAATTTTACCGCGAAGTTACATACCCCTAGTTTAAAATCCTTTAGCATGCTATTAAAAGATATACCCGGCCTTGTTGATGAGAAAAAACATCTGCTGGACTCTGTTCATAGAGGACGAAATAGTCATGCTCAGCTTTTTCATGGTCGCTCAGGTACAGCAAGTTTCGGGTTGGCATTAGCTTATGCCCAGTATCTGGCCTGCGAAAACCGAAGTGAGGAGGATAGCTGCGGACATTGCAGCGCCTGTATTCAATTTAACAAATTGAGCTACCCTGATTTGCACTTTAGCTTTCCCTTCGCTCGGGTAGCTGGAGCTCCTAAGACTTTAAACTGTGACTTCTTTCTTAAAGACTGGTTAAACTTCATTTCTGAAAATCCCGTATTTGAGTTAGGTGATTGGCTTGCCACCTTGGATGTTTCCAACAAACAGGCTCAAATTAATGTAGATGAAAGTGCTCGCATTATACAAAAGCTAAACTTGAAACCTTATGCTGGAAAAGCCAAATTTTTACTCATCTACCTACCGGAACACCTCCATCCTTCGGCATCCAATAAGCTTCTAAAGACCCTTGAAGAACCTAGCGGTGATAGTATTATCCTACTAATTAGCGAAGATCCAGAAAAGCTCCTGCAAACGATTACTAGCCGTTGTCAAAAAATATACATCCCCAGACCTAAAGAGGCGGACCTTATCCCTTATTTAGAAAACCGAGGGATTCCCCATGAAAGTGCTGTAAACGCGGCAAGTGTTGCAGAAGGAAACCTAGTTCATGCCTTAAAGATTGCAGCAGATAGCGAACGCTACTTGCAGTACGGCCAACTTTTCCAAAATTGGATGCGGGGCTGCTACAGTGCTAAAGTCAATGAAATTTTCGCTTTTGTGGATGAGTTCAATACACTCGACAAGGAATCCCAAAAAGAAGCTTTGCGCTTTTTCCTTCAAACTCTTCAGATAGCTTTTGGTGCAAAAATTAAGTCCGAACCCGCACAGCACCCCATATACAAAAAGCTCTCTTTCAAGTTAGATGGTTTTGCTTCGGTACTCCATAGCGTTAATGCTAGCATGGCACTGGAGGTGCTTGATAAAGCAATCTACGATATCTCTCGAAACGGAAACGTAAAAATCATTCTTTCCGACGCTTCTTTTAAGTTCAGTAACCTATTGCGAATCAAAGAATCTATTTAAGTTTACCTCTTCCGTAAAACATAGATTAAAGAGCTCATATTCTTTGTGTTAGCTCCTTGAATATTAGACTTTAGGCCCTGCCAAAACGCATGGACAGGCCGACTTTTACCCCACAAAATTTTCTCACTTAACAAGGAAACATAAAAGCTATCAAAGGGCATATTATGGATCTCCTCAAGGCTAAACCCATGAGTTTCTGCTAATCTACCTACATCTGTCTTAGAAAAATGCCACAGGTGCAGGGGCACGTCCAAAGCGGCCCAATGGTTTCTATAATGTTTAGCATCCCATGATTCGTGATTAGGCACAGCAACAATTAAAACCCCTCGATCCCTTAGCCTAGAATTAAAGAAGGCCAAAGTTTCATTTAGATCGGGAACATGCTCAAGTACGTGCCATAAGGTAAAGGCACTAACAGACCCCTCCTTTAAATCTAACCTATTTTCCGGGTCGCGTAAATCCAGCCCTTTTTGAGCGGCGTTCTCACGAGCCACCGCCGAAGGTTCAAAACCAATCGCCTCCCAACCTTTCTCCAGGGCCGCGCTTAAAAAAGCTCCTGTACCGGCACCATAATCCACTAACATCTTTTTATCTGGCTGAACGGCGTTTAACAGCTTGAGCTTACTGTTTATCGCCCTGGAGCGAACTAAGCGATAAACAAAATCCATCAAGCCGCCTTTACCATCTGTGTGGCTTACGTAATCATCGCTCTCATAGTAGGCTGCTAAATCTTCCCCTCTAGGTGAAGGGTTGGTCCACCAAAAGCCACACTGATCGCATTCAACGATTGAGAAATGTTCGCGCTCTCCACGATAATAAGGAGCCTTTCGAACCTCATGTTGTTTGTCGGCATTACAAACCGGACAATTTTTTAGGTCTAGCATGTTTCACGTGAAACTATCGCCCCATATAAACCAATAACACAGAAATATCAGCTGGCGATACACCGCTAATTCCTTTGGCCTCTTTTATGGTAGCAGGTTGTTGTTTAATTAATTTTTCGCGCGCTTCATAAGAAAGCGACTTAAGCTTAGTGTAGTCAAAGTTCTTGGGTATACCTAAGTGCTCCAAACGATCAATCTTTGCAGCATTATCCTTTTCCTTGTCAATATAACCCGCATATTTCAATGCGATCTCAACTTGCTCGATGCTGTCCTTCTCAATTTCCCCCTGGGCTAAAAAGGTTTTTAATTCTGGTATGCCCATAAAGTCATCAAAACCCAAATGCGGTCGACTCATGATTTTATCCAGCTTCATCGTCTGTTTTATCGGGCTAAGTGATTTCTCTTCAAGAATTGGGTTAATCTGCTCCTTACTTACGGAAAGATCCTTTATGTAAGATTTTAAACTTTCTGTTTTCCTTTGTTTCACGTGGAACTCTTTTATCCGCTCGTCACTTAATAAGCCGATTTCATGACCGATCGGAGACAAGCGTTCATCTGCATTATCCTGACGCAACAAAATGCGATACTCTGCTCTGGACGTGAACATACGGTAGGGCTCCTCAGTACCTTTTGTGATTAAATCATCGATTAACACCCCTATATAAGCGCTGTCTCGGTTTAGAATTAACGCTTCTTTCTCCTTAATTGAGCGCGCCGCGTTTATCCCTGCCATTAAGCCCTGACTCGCGGCTTCTTCATAACCGGTGGTACCATTTATTTGCCCTGCGAAATACAAGCCGTCCACCAGCTTTGTTTCAAGACTATGCTTTAGCTGTGTTGGTGGGAAATAATCATATTCAATGGCGTAGCCAGGTCTGAAAATCTTGACATTCTCAAAGCCCTTAACCATACGTAAGGCCTTTTCCTGTACTTCTTGAGGAAGACTAGTGCTAAAACCGTTTACATAAATTTCTACAGTATTCCAGCCCTCTGGCTCCACAAAAATCTGATGTCGATCCTTATCTGCAAATCGATGAATCTTGTCTTCTATAGACGGACAATAGCGCGGTCCGATACTTTCTATAGAGCCATTAAACATCGGGCTACGGTCAAAACCCTCCTTTAGGGTCTCGTGCACCTCATTACTCGTGTAGGTGATATAACAACTGCGCTGTTCTTTAAGAGGTGATGTTTTCGAGCTAAAGGAAAACTTCTCTGGTTGCTCATCACCTCTCTGCTCCTCCATCATTGAATAATCAAGACTTCTACCGTCGACACGTGGTGGTGTCCCCGTCTTCATGCGGCCCGACTCAAAACCAAGGTTCACCAAGCGCTCCGTAATACCTGTTGAAGCGCGTTCACCTGCTCTACCACCCCCATAATTCTTTTCCCCAATATGGATTAACCCATTAAGAAAAGTGCCATTCGTAAGAACCACCTTTTTCGCTGCTACACGAACCCCCATGCCGGTATGAACCGCAACAATCCGATTATCCTTCACCTCAAGATCGACCACCATGTCTTGGAAAAAATCCAGCATAGGAATACTCTCTAGCGCTAATCTCCATTCTTCTGCAAAGCGCCAGCGGTCGCTCTGAACCCTGGGACTCCACATGGCTGGACCTTTACTTCGGTTAAGCATCCGAAACTGAATCGCCGTCTTGTCACTTATGATCCCACTTAGACCACCCAAGGCGTCTATTTCACGCACAATCTGGCCCTTGGCAATACCACCCATAGCAGGGTTGCAGCTCATCTGCCCAATTGTCTGAAGGTTCATGGTTATCAAGAGTGTTTTCACACCAAGATTAGCAGCCGCAGCCGCAGCCTCAGCGCCCGCGTGGCCTCCTCCAACAACAATTACATCATATTCCTGATTGATCATAGTGAATGTTTCACGTGAAACAGTATATAAAACTGAACATCAATTATTTGGGCCGCGAAATTAAACATAAATCTTCTTCTTTTCGCATCTTATCTTGTTCCTCTATGGTGCGATCGTCCCAACCCATACAATGTAGTAAGCCATGCACTAAAACCCGGCAAAGCTCTTCATCAAACGAAATACCCCTGGAAACACTAAAGTCTTCAATCTGCTCATAACCTATAAACATTTCTACCTGTAAGCGCCTTCTTCCGCCACTATGATCTAAGGTGATTATATCAGTAGCATAATCATGCTCTAGCAGATCCAGGTTCCTTTGACGGATATCTATATCATTTAAAAAGGTATAGGACACCCGGCCCAATCTAAAGCCGCGCCCTAGAACCACCTCCTCCAACCATTGCGCTACCGCGGATTCCCGGGAACCTAACCAATTGGGAATCGCCCCTTCCCAACTAATCCTGTCGTTTGAGCTCATAATAGAAGTTATTCAGCTTTAGTTTTTGCCTTTTATATCGATCGAGCCTCGTGCGCTTTTCTTTCGGCGCAACGTTTTGAAGTTGCCCCTGTCGCATACCCAAGCTCTTTCCTTCTTGAGCTTCCCGTTCTTCCTTTTGTTTCCGTTCCTCAAGGGCTTTTTCACTTTCTAGCATTCTGCTTTCAATGCGTTTAAAACGCTCCTTTACTAGGGTAAAATCCTCCTTTAAAAGGGCGTCTTCCATCTGATCCAAGTCTTCCAACAGACCCTCCTTATTTCCTCTGTTTCCGGACTCACCCCCCTCCATCTGTTGAAGCATATCCCTTAAGGCTTCTTGCTGCGCCAATATTTCCGCTACTTCCTTGCCCTTGCTGCCATCCTTCCCCTTACCACTCTTATTGCCTTTCTGCAACTTGTCAACCTTCTTACCCATTTGGGAAAGCTTTTCTGACATCTGACCCGGTTTCGGTTTACCGTTTCCCGGTTTTTCACAGTTCTGATTGCCCTTCTGCTTTTGAGCCATCATACTCATCATATTCTGCAAACTTTCATCCAGCATTAGGGCTAAATTATTTGCTGCCATCATACTGTACTGATGTTCTGTACTAGCCTTAGCGATACCCTGTTCTTGTAACTCCTTCTGAGCCTTTGCTAATGAACCTTGTAAATTCTGCAACTCCTTAAAAACCTCATCTTTTACCTGCGGCGCCTTTTCCGCTAATACAATTAAGCTGTCTTTAATCACCTCCGAACCCGCCATCAACCTGCTTTCCTCCTTCAATAAGTCTCTAAAGCGCGGGTCTTGACTACCTAAGGCCTGGATTTCTAATCCACTTTCTTCCACATCCACGCTATATTGCTTTAGGTTCTCCAGAATCCTTCTTAAGCTTTCCATATTAACCTCCAGGGCCTGCTTCTGCATGCTCGACATTAAACTCTGCAATGACTGCGACATCTCTTGTGCTGATTCGCTTGCTTCTTGCTCTTCTTGATTAGCCGCATCCGAGTCCCCTTGCTCCTGGCTATCTTTTGCATCGCTCATACTTTGCTCGGCACTCTCTGCCGGTTTTTGAAATTCCTCAGAGCTTAATGACTCTTTTAACTGCTGATTATCCTCAGCCATTTCTTGCAGCTTTTCAAGGCTTTCTTCTAATTCATTTTTCGACTCCTCTATATCCGAACTCTTCTCATCATCCTTCTTGGAAAGCTCCTCAAGCTTTTCGGACAGTTCCTTCAAGTTCTGTGCCTCTTGTAACAAATCTCGTTGAAACATTAAGTCCTTGAGCAACTCGTCCATGCGTTGCTCGCGCCGCAATTGTTCCTTATTTTCTTGCTGAAGTTCCTGCAACTTCTTCTGCATTTCATCCAGGTTCAACTCCTCCATCAGCTTTTCAATTTCCTCACGAAGCTTTTCCAGCTCTTTCTCTGCCGCGTCCATTTCTTTGAGCCGCTCTTCAAAGGCCTCTTTTTTCTCCGGAACCTCACTAACCTTTTCTAAACCTTTTTCCAATTCCTTCTTTTTCTCACGGAGCCTTTTTTGATTTTGCTCCATTTTTTGAAGTAAGGATTTAATCTCCTGCTGATCCTGCCAGGCTAATGATTTTTGTTCATTGAAAGCTCTGTTTATTTCCTTCAAGCTTTTTTGAAAAGAATCCCGTTTCCGCTCTTGCTCTTTCATTTGCTCACTGAAACCACTTAGTTGAGCACTAATTTTTTCATTTTGCTCTTTTTTGCTCAGAAAATCGACCCTCACAGATGCGCTCTCTCGAGACTTCGGCCCGTTTACGGCATCGTTGTCCCAAACACGATAAAAAACCCGCAAGAAGCCTTTATTTTGGCTCAAAGTGTCGAGGTTGAGTCTGTCGGCCCTTTGATCGGTCTTTAATTGACTTATAAAACGCTTATCATCGATCTCAATCACTCTTTCCAATTTAGAAACCCCATAGTCATCATTAAAATCGAGCTGCACCCAAAAATTATTCTCTTGGATTGAATCCTTAGAAAACGAAGCGGTTATATCAGGCAATTGATCCTTTATAATGCTAATTCGGGCTCCTTTTAATAACGTCTTATTCATTTCAGAGCCCTCCGCTTTCAAATCATATTGAAAGTTCTTCAAAGCGCGCAGTGAGAGTTTGGCCTCTTCAAAAGCAAAATCATCAGCCTCCCTTTCGAGAATAAGCCGACGTACTGATTTTAAACCTATAGCCTTAAACTTCAATTCAGATCCCTCTGCCACTCTCAAGTCTGGACTCAAGTTGAGCCTCTCTGTATTTAGTCCGGTGTAAGCAGGTGGAACTATTTCAATCTCGAAGGCGCTAAAACTCGGGCTCTCGATAACCTCTATTTGGATGGCCTTACTCTCATATGCCAGTGCCTCAAAAATGATTCGTGTATCTTCCTGTACCTGTTCAATGTCGAGTCGCCAAAGACCCTCTCCCAATTTAATGGCGGGTACTTTCACGCCATTTAATTTTGCTTCTAGTCTTTCCGGAATTAATTGTCCTTCAAGGGCAACTTTTACCGATACGCTTTTTCCAAGCTCAACTTTGTAAAGCTCTCTTTCAAAAACAAAATTAAATGGCGCGGGGGGACGAAAGTCTTCATTATAAAGAACTACGCGCTGCGAACTCTGAAGCACCTCCCTTCCGGTTTCACTTAAACTAAAGGCTAAAATGAGCAGTAGCGGAATCAATGAAAAAGGAAGCGTTTTTCGAATCTCCTTAAAGTCAACGAAAGACTTAAAGTCAAAAGATCTTAGTTCATCTACCTTTTGATTTATCGCTGCCATTACCAGCTGATCTTCTTCAAGATTCAACTGTGACAAGCCCAAGGTGTTTAAAATCTTATCGTCTAAACCCTTCTCTTGATTTCCGATTTGCAAGGCCGCGTCCTCAAAACTCATTCCCTTTATCAGGTTTCTCGTTCGTAGAAGTGGAACGATGACTTTTACTATAAACCAAGAAATAAAGAGACTTGAATAGGTCCAAAACAAAACGAGACGGGTTCCTTTATGAAAACGGAAAAAATATTCCGCCAGGGCAAGGGCCAAAAAGGACGTCAGAAAGACGCCCAGCCATAACAGCAGGCCTCTTAGTGCACGTTGTTGATAATACCTTTTCGTATAATCAGCTAGCTTTTGTTTTAAAAGGTCTATTCCCCCCATAGGTATTATTGATTCTCCAAAGGTATAAAGCCTTGAATATAATTATCTTTGCCGCCCTTTAAAAGCAGAAATTCATGGCAGCCGAAAAAGTTCGCGTACGTTTTGCTCCGAGTCCAACAGGACCTCTTCATATGGGTGGTGTACGCACCGCTTTATACAACTACCTATTTGCAAAACAGCAAGGTGGTGATTTTATTCTTCGAATTGAAGATACGGATCAAACTCGTTTTGTTCCAGGAGCGGAAGAATACATTATCAATTCCTTGAAGTGGTGTGGAATTCTACCCGATGAAGGACAGGGCTTTGGTGGGGACTTTGGTCCATACCGACAAAGTGAGCGCAAGGAAATGTACCGCCAATACGCGATGCAGCTTATCGAAAGTGGAAATGCCTATTATGCCTTTGACACGGCCGAAGATTTAGATCGCGTTCGTCAAATGGCTAAAGATGCGGGATCTCCAAACTGGCAATACAATCACATTACGCGGAACAGCATGAAAAACTCATTGACCCTTTCTTCAGCAGAGGTTCAAAAGAGATTAGACGCTGGTGAGCCCTATGTAATTCGAATTAAACTGAACCGGAATGAAGAGGTGAAATTTGAAGATATTGTGCGCGGGTGGGTATCTGTAAATACCAATAATATGGATGATAAGGTTCTCTTTAAATCAGACGGAATGCCTACTTATCATCTCGCCAATATTGTTGATGACCATTTAATGAAGATTAGCCACGTTATTCGTGGTGAAGAATGGTTGCCCTCTGCTCCTCTGCACGTTTTATTGTACCGTTACCTAGGTTGGGAAGATAGTATGCCACAATTTGCGCATCTCCCCTTATTATTAAAGCCTGACGGTAATGGCAAACTAAGCAAAAGAGATGGTGACCGTTTGGGTTTCCCGGTATTCCCACTCGAATGGCACAACCCAGAAAGTGGTGAGGTTTTTTCCGGCTACCGAGAAAAAGGGTTCTTCGCTCCGGCCTTCGTTAATATGCTCGCGTTTCTAGGTTGGAACCCGGGTACTGAACAGGAAATCTTCAGTCTTGATGAACTGGTTGAAGCTTTTAGCCTTAAAAAAGTAAATAAGGCCGGTGCCCGCTATGATCATGATAAAACCCGATGGTTTAATCAGCAATACTTGCGCTTGAAGTCAGATAATGAGCTTGGCCAACTATTAGTCAACTATGCTCAAGAGCAAGGCCAAACTATTGATGCCGAAAAAGCAGTGTCGATTGCACTTTTAATGAAAGAGCGTGCCTATTTCGTGAAAGATTTATGGGAAGAAAGTCAGTTTTTCTTTGGTGATGTAGAAGTCTACGATGAAAAAACCCTTTCTAAGAAATGGAACGAAGAAGCCAGAGGCCATGTGGCAAACTTACATAAGGCTTTTGCTGCGATTTCAGAATTTAATGCCACTAATACCGAAGCAGCCTTTAAAGCTTATTTGGCCGATAATAATTTAGGTTTCGGCAAAGTAGGCCCAGGATTTAGACTAGCGCTTACCGGTAAAGGCATGGGGCCTTCTTTATTCGACATCTGTGAAATATTAGGAAAGGAAGCGAGTATTAAAAGGCTAGATCAAGCCCTAGAAAAACTTCCTTAATGGATAAGATTAGCGTTGAAGGTATCCGCTTGTACGGCTATCATGGTTGTTTAGACGAAGAAGGAAAAATTGGGACGGAATATCGCGTTGATGTAGATGTTTGGGGCGATGTAAGCAAAGCAATAGAAAATGACGACTTGGATAAAACCATGGACTATGTAACGATCAATCGAATCGTAGCAAGTCATGTCGGTGAAAGATCTAAACTCATCGAAACTGTAGCCCAACGAATCATCGTGGATGTCTTTAAAGAAATGCCCATAGTGCAGAAGATCCGCATCAAGCTTTCTAAGTTATATCCTCCTATTAATGGTGATGTAGAAAAAGTAAGTATTGAATTAAAGCGCAAACGCAAGGATTTCTCAGATTAATAATTTTTATATTTGCGCCCCTTCAAAGGGTTCCGTGGCCGAGTGGCTAGGCAGAGGTCTGCAAAACCTTGTACAGCGGTTCGAATCCGCTCGGAACCTCTAAAACCAACCCTGACCTTAGTGTCGGGGTTTTTTTATGGCTTTCTACGAAAAGAGATTTTTCATTGAAACACCCACCTTAGAAATTACTGAAAAGCTTGTGGGCTCCGGACTTCATCGCAAGATAGAAGGACAGCACCTCATTGTCGAGATTACCGAAACGGAAGCCTATCTCGAAAAAGACAAGGCCTGCCATGCTTATCAAGGTAAAAAGACCAATCGAACTAAACTTATGTTTGAGCCCGGTGCTAGCGTTTATACTTACTTGTGTTACGGAATCCACACCTTGTTTAATACTACTTGCGGACCTCAGGAAAAAGCGGAGGCCGTACTAATACGAGCTGCTAAAATTATTGAGGGTGAAGCCTTCATTAGGGTGAATAGAAATAGTCCATTATTGACCAAGGACAAGCTCTTGAGTGGTCCCGGAAACTTTGCAAAAGGACTCGGTTTTTTTTTAGAAGATTACGGAATTTCTATCACTTCAGAGGATTTATTTATGGAGTCGAGGGTTGACAACTACTTCCATAAAGTTATCAAAACCAGGCGCTTAGGGGTAGAATACGCTGGTGAAGATGCTACATTACCTTATCGGTTTTATGAAGAAAATGCCCCATCCGTGTCAAAGCCTGACAAATATTAGTTTCTAGATTCAGCAGGATAATTACCTTTGCCCTCTATTTTTAATTGGTCTAAATAAGATGATGCGAAAAGTGCAACGACTAGCAATGTTGATGGTAATGCTTTTAGTAAGCTCCTTGGGGTTAAAAGCGAATGATGAAAATGCACGAATGATGGTTCACTTACTCGACTATATCGCTGTTGATTATTCAATGGCGGTGGAGAATGGCGCTGTTATCAATAACGCCGAGTATAGTGAGATGGAAGAGTTTGTGACTACCATTGAAAATATGGGTCAAGACGCTCCTGCAGAGGTCAAGTCCGATATTAAGCTTCTAAAAAAACTAATTCTCGATAAAGCCAGTCGAGATAAAGTAAGCTCGGTATCCAACTCCATCAAACAGAAAATCATTTCCTCTTACCACATGGAGATTGCACCTAAACGGTGGCCAAATCTTGATAATGGTAGAGAACTTTATGCTTTACACTGTAAATCTTGCCATGGTGAAAACGGAGAAGGCAATGGTGTTCTGGCTCAAGGCCTGGAACCTGCTCCAACTAATTTCCATGATCCCGATAAAGCTAATGGACTATCTCCTTTCCAAGCATACAACACTATTCGTCTTGGAGTAGATAATACGGCCATGCGCGCTTTTGATGAATTAAATGATGACGAAGTGTGGGATCTTGCTTTTTATGCATTGAGTCTACCGCATACTTCCAAGCATATCGATATCGACAAACAAGAAATTGAATTCGACATTAACTTGGAGAAACTTGCCTCCATGAGCAATGAGGAAATATCGAATCAATATGGAATTGGTGAAGATCAACCATCTATAATTCCAGCGTTGCGATTATTTCCCAGGGAAATTTCGGAGCGCAGTGAAGGAGACTATCTTCAAAAAGCCATTACACTTTTAGAAGAGGCCGAATTTGCTTATGCAGATGGTGATATTCGAAAAGCAAGAACACTGGCCCTAACAGCTTATTTAGAAGGAGTTGAACCCGTCGAAGTTCAATTGCGCGCTAATGATGCGAGCTTCTCTGCAAAACTTGAAGGCCAATTGGCTAAGGTGCGCAGTGCTATAGAGGGGGGAAAAGATGTCGCTTTAATTAGCGCCGAAGTCGAAACCAGTATAAGCATGATTCGCGAGGCTAAGGAAAAATTGAAGGATAAGACATTTACTGCTTGGCTCGCCTTTTTATTATCCGCATCCATCATTTTACGCGAGGGCTTAGAAGCCTTTTTGGTAGTAATAACAATCCTAAGCATATTACGCGCCATTAATTTACCTAAAGCCAAAGTATATATACACATAGGCTGGTTAAGCGCCATTTTGGTTGGTTTTTTAATGTGGCTAGCGGCAGGAAGTTTATTTAAATTCTCGGGCTCCCAGCGCGAACTCATGGAGGGCTTAGTGGCACTTTTTGCAGTCGGCGTCTTGCTTTATGTCGGTTTCTGGATGCACAGTAAGTCGGAAGCCGGTAAATGGCAGGCCTATGTAAAGAGTAAGATCCAGAACCTAGCCCGAACAGAGAATATGGTAGGTTTAGCCTTCCTTTCCTTCCTGGTTGTTTTCAGGGAAGCTTTTGAATCTGTGCTATTCCTTTCTGCCTTAAGTATCGAAGTTGGAGAAGCTCAACAGGCTGCATTTGGTGGAGGAATTATTTTTGCTTTTGCCATGCTTGGAGTAATCAGTGTTTTACTCATGCGCTTTTCCAAGAAGTTGCCAATTGCCAAACTTTTTAAGTACTCGGCTTTACTAATTTCGGGCTTAGCTATTATCCTTACTGGTAAAGGGTTAAACGCAATTCAGGAGGCGGGAAATATCAGCATTAGCGTGCTGCCCGTTGACTTCCGTGTAGACACGCTGGGCATATACCCAACTTGGGAAACATTAATAGGGCAATTAGCCATTTTAATATTGGTGTTTATCCTTTGGAATATTGGCAATCGCGGCCTTCATGTAAAAAGTACTCCAGCCTAAAAGACAAGAAGTAAGCGCTATATTCGTTTACGTATAAAATGAATATATGCGCTTACTAATCCTTTTCCTCTTCGCTAACTCCTGCATTTTTGCTCAGAGTTCCATTTCTATTGATTCGCGTGTAAAGAGCGTCCAAATCTTTCAACCGGGGGCCACAATCTACCGAGAGGCAAAAGTTCAGATTGGACCGGGACAGCACGACCTGGTTTTTAAAGGTTTATCAATTGGCTTAGATCCTAATACCATCCAACTCTATGGCAACGACCGCATAGAAATCATCAGCTTTGAACTTAAGAACCTTGGCGTTGCCAACTTGGAGAACTCAAAAGAATACAAGGCTCTAGAGGGTAAAATATTAGAAAATAAAGATGCTATTGCCAATCTCGATGCAGAGTTAGAGGCTCTTCGCATCGAAAAAAATATCCTAGAAGAAAACAGAAAAATTGGAGGGAACAGTGGCTATAGTATGGAACAGCTTCAGGCCATAAATAACTATGCTAAAAAACAAATTCTAAGCAATAGCAAAGCCTACTATCAAGTCAACAAGAAAAAGCAAGAGCTTAACGAAAAACTCAAAAGCCTGACCAATGATCTCAATGAGTTAAGACGTAAATTAAATCAGCTGCAAAGCGCAATCATCGTAAGGGTAAATTGTGAAAAAGCGGTAAATACGCAATTAGGACTCAGTTATTCGTACCGCTCTAATATTAATTGGGATCCCTTGTACCGGCTTGAGTTTTCAGGGCTTGATCAAGGCTTGAAGCTCGATCAATTGGCTAGTATTTACCAAAACACCGGTGAAAACCTAAATGGGGTAGAAATCACGCTAAGCACCGGTAGCCCCTCCTATAATAATCAAGTTCCTCGACTACAAACCAACTTTATCAATTTGTACGTTCCCTATACTAATCGGGGTGCTCGCGCTGATGAACCCGCTATGTTACAAGAAGTGGTAATAGCAGATCAAAGAAAGGCAAGTCTTCAAAAATTATCTAGCAATCGATTAGAAGAG
>CBFHRN010000012.1:0-44321 GCA_965658275.1 Croceimicrobium sp. | reverse complement strand
GCAAGTTTCGGTATTGCTCACGGGGCTATCGATAATCACCTCTATGGTTTTAAAAATTTTCTTGGCAATCTAAGATTTATAGGGGTCTATATTTTGGTGGGGGCTGCTTTCGCAGGATTATGGTTTATTCAAGCCAGTTTGGCTTTTTCTATTTTCATGATTATATCGGCCTATCATTTCGGCCAATCCCAGCTGGTAGAGGAAATTGAGGATCAGTCTTTATTTCCGCGACTGGTTTACTCCGCTTGGGGAAGCTGGCTCTTATCAGCCTTTTTATTTTTAAATCAAGAAGAATTATTTGCAATAAGTCTTAATGACTTTGAGCGTTTACCCGTTTTCTTGTGGATGCTTGAAAATAGCTTTCAATTATTTCTTCTTAGCAGCGGAGTATTAGGCATCTTGTTATTCCTTTCTGTTTTTATGGGCTTCCTCCTAAAATCATCTCTATTATTGGAGTTGTATCAAATAGCCATCATTTTCATCGTATTCTACTTTTCATCTACTTTATGGGGTTTTACCTTGTATTTTGTGATTCTACATTCTGGTCGAGTCTTACAGCAAGAATATAGCTATTTAGCTGATGGAAAGCGAGTTCATGGAGTTTGGGGCTTTATCAAATTATTAAGTCCCTTCACCATTATATCTTTAGTCGGATTGACGATCATCGTGATTTTCTTTGCCTATTTCGATCTGCAATATTCTTACTCTTTGCTGGCACTGGTTTTTATTTCCTGTTTAACGGTTCCTCATTCTTGGGTAATGGACCGCTTTTATCAGAAAAGCATTTAAACCAAATAGTCATTGTATTTTTGATGCATGACTCGTGTCCTTCAAATTAAAAATATGGTATGCCCGCGTTGCATCAGTGCCGTGGAAGGACTTGTTGGTCAAATGAACTTGGAACAGGAGTCCATTAAGCTAGGCGAGTTGCGTTTAAACGAGGCTTTAAGTTCCGCTCAACAGAAAGCGCTTAAAGAAGGTCTCGAACAGTTGGGCTTCGAATTGTTGGACGATAAAAAATCAGCCTTGGTTAATCGGATCAAGACGCTCATTATTGAAACGGTTCATCAGCAAGAGGGGGGACCACAAGCGAATTTTTCGGATCAAATTGCGGCAGCGCTTCATCAAGATTATACGGTTTTAAGTCGCCTTTTTTCATCGGTAGAGGGAATGACAATTGAGCGCTATATCGCCCTCCAACGAATTGAAAAAATAAAGGAGCTTTTAATTTACGATCAAATGAGCTTAGCGGAAATTGCCGACCAATTGGGCTTGAGTAGTGCAGCTTATGTGTCCAATTTCTTTAAAAAAGAAACGGGCATGACTCCGAGTCGATTTAAGAAGGAACAGCCCCAGCGTAAATCTTTAGATCAGATCTAAAATTTACAAATCCCCATCGGAATAGTGTAAAAGTCAATTGCTGGAATTGGAGATCTTTGCCAAAACTATTAGTATGGCGCTTTCTCAAGAAAAAACGTTTCCGGTTATCGGCATGTCCTGCGCAGCCTGTGCTGGCTCGGTAGAGTCCGTATTAATGCATACGGAAGGGGTGGCCAAGGCCGAGGTGAACTTTGCCAGCAATACGGTAAAGGTTAACTATGCAGAGATTTCGGAGGAAAGCTTAAAAAAAGCCTTACAAGATGTTGGTTACGACTTAGATATTGAAAGTGAGGATGTGCATGCGGCCAGTCAGGAGCAGGCTCAAATGCACTACCGCGATTTAAAAAAGCGAACCCTCTTTTCGGCCCTATTCAGTTTACCGGTCTTTATCCTGGGCATGTTCTTCCCCGAGTGGTCCTATGGCCCTTACCTATCCGCGGTATTGGCTTTACCGGTGCTATTTGTTTGGGGTCGCTCTTTTTACAGCAATGCCTTTAAACAAGCCAAGGCAGGCAAGGCGAATATGGATACCCTGGTGGCTTTGAGTACGGGGATCGCTTATCTCTTTAGCCTTTTCAACACCCTCTATCCTGAGTTTTTCGAGAGTCGAGGCATGGCTTCCCACGTTTATTATGAAGCGGCGGTGGTGATCATCACCTTCATTAGCTTGGGGAAAACTCTGGAGGAAAAGGCGAAATCAGGAACCACGGCCGCCCTGGAAAAATTGATGGACCTTCAAGTCAAAAAGGTTTTTCGGATTGGTCAAGAAGGTTTAAAGGAAATAGACATCCAGGACTTGAATGTGGGCGACCTCATTCGGGTACAACCCGGAAATCGAATCCCCGTAGATGGTGCCGTTGCAGAGGGAGACTCCTATGTGGATGAAAGCATGCTTAGCGGTGAATCCCTTCCTGTTGCAAAACAGGCCGGTGATGCGGTGTATTCGGGTGCTCTCAATCAGAAAGGGAGTTTAGACATAAGGGTAGGACAAGTTGGTGAAGAAACCCTCTTGCATAAAATAATTCGGGCGGTGCGCGATGCACAAGGATCCAAGGCGCCGGTGCAAAAACAAGTCGATAAGATCGCCTCGATTTTTGTCCCTACCATTTTAGTCTTATCCCTACTCACTTTTGGTGTTTGGTACTTTAGTGGGGTGGAGGAGGCTTTCAGTAAAGCGATTTACACAGCCCTTGCGGTTTTGGTTATTGCCTGTCCTTGTGCACTGGGCTTGGCCACACCCACGGCAATTATGGTGGGCATTGGCAAGGGAGCGGAGCACAATATTTTGATTCGTGATGCGCAAAGCCTTGAAATGGCTCAGGAAATAGACACTTTGGTTCTAGATAAAACTGGAACGATAACGCAGGGTAAAGCGCAGGTCAATGAGGCGGTATGGCAGCAAGAGCGAGGTCAATTCATGGAAGTCTTGGCGGCGATGGAAGAGCATTCTGAGCACCCTATGGCCACAGCCCTTTTGCGTTATGCCCGCGAGCAAGGCGCTAAAAGTATTACGGTGGATGATTTTGAATCCATTCAGGGTAAAGGAATCTGTGCCAGCTATCAGGGACAAAATTTTGGGGTAGGAAATGGCGCTTTGCTTACCGAAAGAGCATCTTCCATTAATTTGGCAAATTACCGGCAAGACTATCCTGAGAAAGTGGGAAAAACTCGGGTCTACTTCTTTACGGAAGAGCTTATACTGGCGCATTTCGATATTGGCGATCGCTTAAAAGAAGGTTCAGCCGAGGCGATACAACGGCTTCAGGAGGCCGGTTTAGAGCTTTATATTTTAAGCGGTGACAATGAAACTTCCACGGCCTATTGGGCCCATCAGTTAGGCATTAGCCATTACCGAGCGGGAGTATTGCCTCGGGATAAAGCCCAGGAATTAAAAGCCCTGCAAGCGCAAGGGAAGAAGGTCGCCATGATAGGCGATGGTATTAATGACTCCCAAGCTTTGGCCGAAGCAGATTTAAGTATTGCCATGGGACATGGTTCGGATATCGCCATGGATGTGGCACAAATGACCTTGATGAGTTCAGACCTTCGCTCTATTCCAAAGGCTTTTAAGCTCTCGAAGTTTATTCTAAAGGGCATTCGTCAGAATCTATTCTGGGCTTTTATTTACAATCTTATAGGTATTCCAATTGCAGCCGGAATATTATATCCATGGAACGGCTTTTTACTGGATCCAATGATTGCTGGGGCGGCGATGGCCTTTAGTTCGGTATCCGTGGTGCTGAACAGCTTACGATTAAAACAAGTTAATTTGAATTAATAGAAATACGATGAAATACAAAACCACTTTAAAATGCGCGGGCTGCGTGAATGCCGTGCGCAAAGGACTAGATGAGAAGCTAGGTGCTAACAACTGGTCTGTCGATTTAAATGAAGCCGTTAAACATCTAGAAGTATCTGAGGATGTTTCACTGGAAGAATTAAAATCGATTTTTGAGAAGGCGGGTCACGGCATAGGTTAGCCAGTTTTAGAATAAATCCTACTCATTAATCCTTAGTTGATACTTTCGGAGCAAACCACTCAAAGCACTGGCACTTATTTGGGCTTGCTTAATGGAAGTTTGTTCAGGATCTATATTTAGATTACTACAAGTACGTAAGTCGCTTTTCTCTAGATTGGCTTCTTCAAAAAGGCAGGCCGATAAATTGGAACCATACAGGGAAACGCCACTGAGATTGACTCCTGTGAAATCGGAGTCATTAAAGTCGCAGTTATGCAGATTGCAATTGCGCAAATCCATTTGGTAGAAGTTGCAGTTTCGTAATTGACAATCATTGGCTTCAATGCCAAATGAAAAGCTATTGCATTGATCGAATCGAAGTCCGAGGAGCTTACAAGAGCTAAATTGACAAGATTGGAAGAAGCTACCTAGAATTTTCGCATTGCTCAGATTACAATCAATGAATTCGCAATCGACAAATTTTTTGCGACTTAAGTCTTGGTTGGACCAATCGCAATTTAGGAAGGTACAAGCCTCAAACTCTTCAGCTTCAGGGTTTTTTAGCGATTCAAACTCCTGGTCGCAATAGTAGTCTTTTTCCATGCTCGAATTTAGGGAAAGTGATTCAGCTTCCCGCAAGGGGGCTTCCAAATAGCCCGACACCAAGTTCTGCCCAGATTAAAAGAAAGAGGATTACCAGGAAGACTATTATTAGGAAGCGCCTTTTCTTCTCTTGCTTGTAAACCCAGGCTATGCTTGATCCGAAAACAAAAAGTAAAGCTCCAAAAACGAGAAAGTCGGAGAGGCTCCAATTAAAGTCCGCTGCGGTATAGGTAGCGATTAAGGGAATAATTAAGAGCGCTAGGGAAGAAAGTCCAATCGCTAAACTTTGTCTCAGGGCAATTTTCATAGGCGTATTTTCTAGTTAACGCAGAAGGATGAAATCTGGTCTGCGAAAGCCCCTCTTTAACGGTATTTTAAGGAAGTCTTTCTAAGTGAAGATACGGAAAAGGATAAAGACCAGGAAGAGGCGGGCTAAATGCCTTTTTCTTCACATCTTTGTGCCGCAAAAAATTGATTTATGCCGGCAATATCTATGAAGGGCCAGATGATGCCCGAGTCTCCTATTCGTAAATTAGCCCCTTTCGCAGAGGCGGCTAAGTTTCAAGGAAAACAAGTTTATCATTTGAATATTGGTCAACCCGATATTAAAACTCCTGAGATCGCCATAGATGCGGTAAAATCAGCAGACCTTTCGATATTAGAATACAGTCCATCCGAAGGTTTTGCATCCTATCGTAAAGCTCTATCTGCCTACTATGCATCCAATGGAATTCACATTAATTCGGAAGATTTAATCGTAACTACAGGTGGCTCTGAAGCGCTATTGTTTGCGCTTGGTGCTATTGCCGATCCGGGTGATGAAGTAATAATCCCCGAACCTTTTTATGCTAACTACAACGGTTTTGCTACCAATGCAGGACTCAACGTAGTTCCCGTTACGGCCCAATTAGAAAATGGGTTCGCCCTGCCTTCCATTGATGATTTTGAGCAGTTAATTACTCCTCAGACCAAGGCCATCATGATCTGTAATCCAGGCAACCCAACAGGTTATTTATACTCTTTAGAGGAGCTTCAAAAGCTGCGGGATTTAGCTTTAAAACACGACTTATACCTTATCGCCGATGAGGTCTATCGCGAATTCGCTTATGATGATACCCATCATTACAGTATTTTAAATTTAGATGGCCTTGAGGATCACGCAATTGTAATCGACTCCGTTTCGAAGCGTTACAGCATGTGCGGTGCTCGAATCGGCTGTGTGATTTCACGTAATAGTGCTTTGATGGCCGTAATCTTGAAATTCGCCCAAGCGCGATTGAGTCCGCCGACCATGGCTCAAATTGCTGCAGAGGCAGCCCTAGATACCGATCCTTCTTATTACGAAGAAGTAAAATCGGAGTACTGCGAAAGACGTGATATTTTAGTCGATGGTCTTAATAAAATCGAGGGGGTAGTTTGTCCTAAACCAAAAGGAGCTTTTTATGCCATTGCCCAACTACCAGTAGATAATGCCGAGCGATTTGCCCAGTGGCTTTTATCAGCTTTTAGCCATAATAACAAAACAGTAATGGTCGCTCCGGCCGAAGGCTTCTACGCTACGCCTAATATGGGTCAAACTCAGGTGCGTCTAGCTTACGTCTTAGAGAAGGAGAAGTTAAAAGAATGTGTGGAGCTGCTCGAAATAGCGCTTCAGCAATATCCAGGAACCCATTATTAATGCTGCCTTTTCAGGAACATTACAATCTTAAGGATCTAAATACCTTTGGTTTAGCTGAAGAAGCGCGTTATTTCCTTTCCTTGGATTCGGAAGCCCAGCTTCCAGAGTTATTAAAGACGGAGATCTATAAGAAAAACCAGGTGCTCTGGCTAGGAGGGGGAAGTAATATGCTTTTAACCCAGGCTTTCCCAGGCTTAGTGATTAAGCTCAACTTCAAAGGCAAGCAAATCGATTTTGTAAACCAGGACGAGGCGATAGTAAGCGCAAAAGCGGGGGAAAACTGGCATGAGTTTGTACAATTTTGCCTGAAGCAGAATTTAGGGGGCCTAGAAAATCTTTCGCTCATCCCTGGAAATGTTGGTACCGCACCAATTCAGAATATCGGTGCTTACGGCGTTGAAATCAAGGACTATTTTTACCGATTGCGCGCTTTTGATTTGCAGGAAAAAATTTGGTGTGATTTTAATGCTGAGGACTGTGACTTTGGTTACCGCTGGTCTATCTTCAAAGGGGAGTGCAAGGGTCGTTATGTGATCACCGAGGTGCAGTTTAAACTTAGTCGAAAAGATCATATTTTACATACATCTTACGGTGCTATTCAAAATGAGTTGCAACGCTTAGGGGAGGAAGCCAGCATACAAAGTGTCGCAAAAGCGGTAATAAATATTCGTGAAAGTAAATTGCCCAATCCCGCGGAAATAGGCAATAGCGGTAGCTTTTTCAAAAACCCAGTAGTTCCAACCGAACAATATGAAGACTTAAAAAAGAAGTATCCCGAGCTGGTGGCTTATCCTTTTGGCGCTGAGTATAAATTGGCCGCAGGATGGCTAATTGAGAAAGCCGGCTGGAAGGGATTTCGAAGAGGAGATGCTGGCGTGCACAACAAACAGGCCTTAGTTTTGGTTAACTATGGTAAGGCGAAAGGGGCAGAAATTAAAGCCCTTTCTGAGGAGATTCAAGCGTCAATATATAATACCTTTGCCGTCACTTTAGAAGCTGAAGTAAACATTATTTAAAAACAGCGAAGCAGATGGAAGTTTTTTTAGTTGCAGCCGTTTTACTAGGATTAGGATTTGCCGGTATTGCCATTAAAATATGGGCCAAGAAGGATGGAGAATTCTCTGGTACCTGTGCTAGCAATAGTCCCTTTTTAAATGAAGAAGGAAAATCTTGTTCTTTTTGCGGTGCTTCTCCAGAAGACAAGTGTAAAAAAGAAGATAAAGCAAGCGATATTCGTATCGCTACTTCTGAGCTTTAGTCTAAGATTCGGGCTTCGAAGCCGGGGCTTTGGAAGATGGCCCAATGTCCCTTTTTATCGATGTAAATCAAATAGACTTCAAGTTCTCCTTTTTTCTTTTGAATGAAGTCCATGCTTTTCCGTAATCCCATGCTCATAAAGGCCGTCGCATAAGCATCTGCCTCCATGCAGCTTCCGGCCAATACCGAGGCGCTGAGGAGTTTGTTTTTAACCGGAAATCCGTTTAAAGGATCAATGGTGTGCGCATAGCGTTGGCCGCTGATGGAATCTATCCAATATTTACGATAATTACCCGATGTGGCAAGCGACAGAGAGTCCATGGCCAAGATAAATTGGAAGCGGTCTTGCTGATCTATTTCTTCGGTAGGTTTGTCTACCCCAATCCGCCAAGCTTCACCTTTTAGGTTCTGCCCTAAGCATCGCAGTTCACCACCCACTTCAATCATATAATTTTGGATGCCTAAGTCTTGGAAGTACTCTGCTATTACATCTACCGTATAGCCTTGGGCAATGGCATTAAAATCTAGCGTAAAGCCAGGCTCAAGGTACCATGGATCGCTTAAGGAAGGGAGCTTCGAAAAACCAACAAATTGTTTGAGGGAATCCACAGCGCTTGAATCGTTGCTTCGTTGCGCATCTGGACCAAAGCCCCAAAAATTCACCAATTTCCCAACACTCGGGTCGAAATAGCCATTTGTTGCCTCGTAAACTTCAAGCGATTTTTGATAGACCTTTTGAAAGTGTTCATCAAGTTGTACCGTGTCTCCTTGATTTAATCGACTAATTACAGAATTTGCTTTATAGGTGCTCATCGAGCGATCGATTGCCTGAAAAATGCTATCTAAAGCTTGGTCCATGTTTTGGGGTTCTTCCTCTTCATAAAGAAAGCTCAAGTGAAAGGTCGTTCCCTGGGCATAACCATTGTAATGGGTCTCTTTCAGAACTTCATCATTAGAATTGCAGGCGCCAAAGGCGAAAACGAAGGCGAATAAAAAAACAACTTTAGACATGGTGATTAGTTTCGATCCTTCAAAAGTACCAAGAAGCCAAACATGAGTAATCCATTTAAAATCAAATGTTCGAAACTCATGCTGTACCTAAACCAGGCTTCCGAATTGTTTTTAATAATATAGGAGAGCACAGGAGCAATAATTGCTGCTACGGGTACCCAGCGATCTTTAACTTGGAAGGAAGTAAACAGCCCAAAAGCATAGAGTCCTAGGAGTGGACCATAGGTATAGCCTGCCGCAGTAAATAACTCCGCAATTACACTGTCGTCATTAAGCTGCTTGAATATAATAATGACTAAAAACAAGAGTCCCGAAAAACCGAGATGCACCCATTTACGCATGCGCTTCGCTTTTTGAGGTTCCATTTTCTCAACTTTTAGAATGTCAACCGAAAAGGATGTGGTTAAAGCCGTTAAGGCAGAGTCGGCGCTGGAATAAGCTGCGGCTACTAATCCCAATAAGAAGAAAATAGACACGGCCAAACCTAATTTACCACTTAAGGCTACCGCTGCGAATAGCTGATCCGGCTTATCAAAGCTAATGCTTTCCGCTGCGGCATAATCGTAAAGTAAAGCGCCTAGGGACAGGAATATCAGGTTGACAATCACCAATACAATGGACAACCAAAACATGTTTTTTTGAGCATCTTTAAGGTTGCGACAAGACAGGTTTTTCTGCATCATATCCTGGTCTAGTCCTGTCATAACGATGGTAATAAACATTCCGCTCATGAACTGCTTCCAAAAATGGTTGGAAGCTTTCCAGTCCTCAAAAAAGAATATTTGTGAATAATCCGATTGTTGTAAATAACTCAGGAAACTGATTTCTGGAAATAAGTGGTCTTTGATGATCCAAACCGTAAGGATTACCGCAGCCAGCATAAAAGTGGTTTGCAAGGTGTCGGTCCAAATGATGGTTTTAATGCCACTTCGAAAGGTGTATACCCAAATCAGTAAAATGGTAATGGCCACTGTAATCGCAAAGGGGACTTGTAATTGATCGAATATGGCTAATTGTAATACTATCGCCACGAGGTAAAGTCGGAAAGAGGCACCAATAACTCGGGATAGCAGAAAGAAGGCCGCTCCGGTGAGGTAAGAGGACTCGCCAAATCGCCTGCTGAGGTACGTGTAGATACTCGTTAGCTGAAGTTTGTAATAGAGTGGGAGTAGTACTTTAATAATCACCAAGTATCCGGCAACGTAGCCTAAGACCACTTGCATGTATGCGAAAGAGCTCTCTTGAACCCATCCGGGTACCGATATAAAGGTCACCCCCGATAAAGAGGCACCGACCATACCGAAAGCTACGATGTACCAAGGGCTTTCACGATTTCCCAGAAAGAAAGTATCGTTATCATCATTCTTACCCATTAAGCGAGAGATCAGAACGAGAATTGCAAAATAGCCAATGATGATTCCTAATAGCAGGGGGGCGCTCATGCTTTAATTTTTCACAAATAAAGTAAAATGCGTTTTAGAGCCTTCTATCTTTGTGCCATGGATTTTTCATCAAAGTATTTAGAAAAGGCTGTTGAGGAGATCGCGGGTTTACCGGGTATCGGTCGTAAAACCGCGCTGCGTCTTGCATTGCATTTATTGCGACGCGATAAAGGGGAGGTAGATGCCTTAGCCGAAAGTTTGGTGGATTTACACCTTAAAGTAAAGCGTTGTAGCTCTTGCGGTAATTTGAGTGATCGCGCGGTTTGCGCTATTTGTGAAAATCCTAGTCGCGATGCACAAATGGTTTGCGTGGTAGAGGATGTCCGCGACGTAATGGCTATCGAAAATACGGGTCAGTACCGTGGGGTCTATCAAGTTTTGGGCGCTTTAATTAGTCCAATGGACGGCGTTGGACCTAGCGAACTTAATTTAAGTTCTTTGTTAAGCAAAGTAGAGCAAGGGGAAGTAAAGGAGGTAATCTTGGCCTTAAGTACAACCATGGAAGGCGAAACGACCGCCTTTTATGTATACAAGAAATTAAAGGACGCGGGCATTGCTCTGTCTACGATAGCGCGCGGTATTTCAGTAGGGGATCAATTGGAGTATGCGGATGAGCTCACCTTAGCCCGAAGTATTAAGAATAGATTGCCCTATGAGCAATCCGTCGAACAAAATCGTTCCTAATTGAAAAGCATTTGGCAGTATAAAGCTGGCCTGCTTTTTATCCTGGCCTTCGTCTTTCGCCTACCCTTTCTTAAGGAAGGTTACGGCAGAGAATTTGACGCTTGGTCGAATGCTTTGAATGCCAAAATATTGAGTGAAACAGGGGTTTATGAGGTTTCTAGGCTTCCCGGCCATCCTATCCAAGAGTTACTGTACAGTGTCTTGTGGTCGATGAGCCCGAACTATTTTCTTTTTAATCTATTCAGCGCAATAGTATCAGCTTGGGCGGTTTTTAGCTTTTTCAAAATTTTGGAATTCCATAAAGTGGAAAAAGCTTTTGAATGGGCATTGGCATTTAATTTCGTTCCTGTTTTCTTTATCGCCGGAACCAGTGCCATCGATTATAATTTTGCATTGGCTTTTATCTTGGCCGCTTACCACCAATTTTTAAAGGGGAATTATGCCTGGTCTGGCTTTTTAATTGGCTGTGCCACGGGATTTCGAATTTCATCCATTGGATTTGCCGCTCCTTTTATTTTTCTCTTGCCTTATAAGCATTGGTTGAAGGCATGGCCTTTAGTCCTAGTGGCCTTATTGACCGCTGCAGGGTCTTATTCGCTACCTTATCTTACTTATGGTTGGGCTTTTTTAGATTTTCATAAGCCTCCCTTCCCAGGCTGGTCTTCAATTTTATACAAACTAGGTATCGGTATTTGGGGTATTCCTTTGTTGCTAGCTATCCTGCTAAGTTTACCGAATTGGTTTAGAGCGAAAAGATGGGAGCGGCCTTTTGGCGCTTGGCCTTTAGAGCTCATTCTGCTTTTGATTATTGGAATGCAATTGCTGGTCTTTATGCGTTTGCCTTTTAAGGCTGAGTTTTTCATTCCGGCCATACCTTTTATAATGCTGCTGTGGGCTTTGCGGGCTCCAAATTTTATAGCAAGATATGTTCATTATATAGCACTTAGCTCTTTGCTGTTTTTTGGTTTCGATTATTTGGACCCCTATCGCGGAGCCGAACCTTTAAAATCTGCCCTAAGCTTTGAAGCTGGAGGTAAGCAAATCTTTTTATCTCCCTTTCAGGGCCCTTTGAGTATCGATCAAAGTAAACGACGCGTAAAATCAATGACCGTAGCCTTGGCTATACAGCGGCTGGAGAAAATAGAAGAACCTGTTTGGTTGGTTGCAGGATGGTATTGGCCCGAACTGCAATTAAAGTTAAACTCGAACGTTCACTATTTTGACCATTACAGCAGTGTTGAAGAATTAGCCGCGGCTCAAAAAGCTGGTTTCCGAATTTTATATTTGCCTGAAATCGACCAACAAAATTCCATAATGCACCCAGGATCTGAATTAGCTTCCATAGGAGCCCCATTATTATGAAGCTGAGCATTATCATCGTTAATTACAATGTCTCCTATTTTTTGGAGCAATGCCTCAAATCGGTATATAAGGCCCTAGATCAAATAGAGGCTGAGGTATTTGTAGTCGATAATAATTCGGTAGACCAGTCGGTGGAAATGGTGAAAAGCCAATTTCCACAAGTACGCTTAATTGAAAACAAGAATAACCCCGGTTTTTCCATCGCTAATAATCAGGCCATCCGCGAGGCACAAGGCGAATACATACTATTATTAAATCCGGATACAGTAGTTGAGGAAAATACTTTTACCAAGAGTATTGCCTTTATGGAAGAAAATCCAGATGCCGGCGGCCTTGGAATTAAAATGATTGACGGTAAGGGTAATTTTTTGCCTGAATCCAAGCGAGGTCTGCCTACGCCATGGGTTGCTTTTTACAAGATATTTGGACTCAGCAGCTTATTCCCAAAATCAAAACGATTTGCACGTTATCACCTCGGACACCTTTCCGCAGATGAGAATCATGAAGTTGAAATTTTAGCGGGCGCCTACATGTTAATGCCGAAGAAGGTATTGGATGAAATCGGTTTATTAGATGAAACTTTTTTCATGTACGGCGAAGATGTCGACCTTAGTTATCGCATCACTAAGGCTGGCTATAAAAACTACTATTTGGCGGATAGCAGTATCATTCATTATAAAGGGGAGTCCACGAAAAAGGGGAGTTTGAATTATGTTATGGTCTTCTACAAAGCCATGATCATTTTTGCTGAAAAGCATTTCAGTGGAAGTTATGCCCGATTTTTTTCACTCCTCATTCATTTAGCTATTTATCTGCGCGCTTTGCTAGCAGTTTTAACGAGGCTGGTAAAAGCTGTAGCTCAGCCACTTATTGATGTTTCCGTTTTATACGGAGGATTCTATTACATCAAAGAATATTGGGAGCACAATCACCGCTTCATACAAGGGGGAGAATACCCAGCAGAACTAATGCTTTATGCCGTACCGGCTTATATCCTGATTTGGCTTAGTGCGCTGTATTTAAATGGCGCTTACGATCGCCAACCTCGCTTGATGCAAATTTTAAGGGGTATAGGCATGGGAACACTAACTATATTGGTGGCCTACAGTCTTATCCCTGAGGAGTACCGGTATTCCCGAGCGCTAATAATTTTAGGTGCCCTGTGGGCGGGATTTGCGTTGATCGTTTGGCGATACCTTTGGGCAAGGTTGACAGGTAAAGCCGTATTTGCAAGCCGTGAGAAGGAAAAACGTATTCTTTTGGTAGGTAAGGCTGATGAGATTGAAAGGGTAGACCGTCTTTTGGCTCAGACTTCCTCGCTTGCTATGCATCGATCTTGGGTGAGTGTTACCCGAACCGATGATGAACGTTTTATTGGCTCTTTAGATGATTTGGCTGATTTAATTTCAGTTTTCGAAATAGATGAAGTCATTTTTTGCGCGGCCGACCTTAGTGCTGAACGCATTTTTAAGGCTATGAGTGACTTGCATGAAAGTGATGTGGAAATTAAAATTGCCCCTTCTGAGAGTCAGTTTATAATTGGTAGTAATAGCATTCATTCTCAAGGCTCTTGGTATACCCAAGACTTCAATGCTATTAATAAGGCTGAAAACCGAAGAGCTAAACGTATTTTTGATCTCGGCGCGGGTCTTGCTTTTCTGCTTATGAGTCCGGTATTGATGTGGTTCGCTGAAAAGCCCATGAAATTCCTTTTCAATACCTTAAAAGTGATTTTTGGAGGTGCCACTTGGGTCTCCTATGGACCTACTGAGGGGATGCAACACTTACCGGAATTGCGTTCTCCTATACTTTCATTAGAGCTTTCTTTAAAAGGAAATCTCCGCTCGGAGCGCCGAATACGACAGCTTAATGAGCTCTATGCCAAGGACTACCACTGGCAGAGTGATTTGCATTTCACACTTCAGTTTTGGCGGAAGATTGGAGGATAAATCTTGCCTATCAAAGCCATCGGCACGAGCCACATTAATTTTTACCTTTGCAGTCCTGTAAAGCTTATAAATTCACCTCTCTAAAGAATTATGGCAGAAATAGAATTGATCATGCCCAAAATGGGCGAAAGTGTAGCCGAGGCCACCATTATTAAATGGTTGAAGGAAGAAGGCGATAGCATTGAAGTTGAGGAGTCAGTTTTGGAAATTGCTACCGATAAGGTGGACAGCGAAGTTCCGGCTCCTGAAGAGGGCATCCTGAAGAAGAAGCTCTTTAATGAGGATGATGTAGTTCAAGTTGGGCAGGTTATTGCCATTATTGAAACGAATGCTGCCGCAGCCAATGGCGCGGCTCCAAGCCCAGCTGTTGAAAGTGTGGCTCCAGCAACTAATGGAAGTGCTGTCGAAACCTCAGCGGCTCAAGCTGCCGAGCAGTTGGTTAGCGAAGGTGCTAGTACAGCAGCAGTAGAGGAAGTTCCTCGCTCTCTTAATGGTAAATTCTTTTCGCCTTTAGTTCGTTCTATCGCCAAGGAAGAAGGCGTTAGTGCGAGTGAATTAGAGCAGATAGATGGTAGCGGTGCGGAAGGACGTGTTACCAAAGCAGATATTTTGGCTTATGTTGAGAATCGCGGTTCGGCTCCGGCTCAAAAGGCAGCTCCTGCTGCTCCCGCAACTCCAGCAAGTGCTCCGGCAGCAAGCGCTCCAGCGGCCAAGCCAGCGCCTGTTAGTATTGGTGCCAACGATGAAATTATAGAGATGGACCGTATGCGCAAGATGATTGCAGAGCATATGGTGATGTCAAAGCATACTTCTCCGCATGTTACCTCTTTTGTGGAAGCCGATGTTACCAATATGGTAAATTGGAGAAATAAGATGAAAGGGGAGTTCCAAAAACGCGAAGGAGAGAAATTAACCTTTACGCCTTTATTGATTGAGGCATTAGTTAAGGCCATCAAAGATTTCCCATTAATCAATGTTTCTGTTGATGGCGATAGGATTATTAAGAAAGGTAATATCAATATTGGTATGGCCGCTGCCTTGCCAAGTGGAAACCTTATTGTACCGGTTATTAAAAATGCCGACAACTACAATTTGGTAGGTCTGGCTAAGCAAGTAAATGATCTGGCAAATCGCGCTCGAACGAATAAACTTACACCCGACGAAATCTCAGGAGGCACATACACGCTTACCAATGTGGGAACTTTCGGTAATGTTTTAGGAACACCGATTATTAATCAGCCTCAAGTTGCAATTATGGCAGCAGGAGCAATTGTTAAAAAGCCTGCCGTAATTGAAACTCCTGAAGGAGATATGATCGCTATTCGCCATAAAATGTTCTTGAGCCATAGCTACGACCATCGTGTGGTAGATGGTGCTTTAGGTGGAATGTTCGTGCGTCGAGTAGCGGACTACTTGGAGGCTTTTGACCCAGACCGAGAACTATAATAAAGTATGGAATTAGAGCTCAAGCGACCCATTTGTTTCTTCGACCTAGAAGCAACCGGCGTTAGCGTAACCAAGGACCGAATCGTTGAGATCAGCATTTTAAAAATCTTTCCCAACGGTAATAAGGAATCTAAAACTTGGTTGGTAAATCCGGAGGTTGAAATGTCGGAGGAGGTAATTGCTATACACGGCATTACCAACGAAAAGGTGGCTAAGGAGCCTACTTTTAAGGAATTAGCCCATCGGATCCTTGATATGATCAAAGATTCGGATTTAGCAGGTTATAACTCCAATAAATACGACATTCCATTACTGGTCGAAGAATTCTTACGGGCAGGAATTGATTTTGAAATGGGTAAAAGGGTCGCTGTAGATGTACAAAACATCTTTCACAAGAAGGAGCAACGTACCCTCTCGGCGGCTTACCGTTTCTACTGCGATAAAGATTTGGAAAATGCCCATTCTGCAGAAGCGGATACCAATGCTACCTATGAAATATTGAAGAGTCAGTTGGATCGCTACGACGATTTGGATAATGACATTGAGAAGTTAGCGGAGTACAGTAATCGTTTTAGGGCGGTGGATTTCGCAGGCTTTATTGTTTACAACGAAGAGGATGTAGAGGTATTTAGTTTCGGTAAATACAAAGGTCAACCTGTAGCTGAGGTCTTAGACCGCGATCCCGGTTATTTTGGTTGGGTTCAAAATGCGGACTTCCCTCTTTATACCAAAAAAATTCTCACCGCTATTAAAATGCGAAAGTTGCAAGGATGAAAATTCTCTGTATAGGACGTAATTACGCGGACCATGCTAAAGAACTTAATAATCAAGTTCCTACCGAGCCGGTTGTTTTTATGAAGCCTGATAGTGCGATTTTACCAAAAGGCAATGCTTTTTTTATTCCTGATTTCAGCCAGAATGTCCAGCACGAAATTGAGCTTGTTATTCGAATTGATCGATTGGGTAAGCATATCGAAGAGCGTTTTGCACACCGCTATTATTCTGAATTTACCCTTGGAATAGACTTCACGGCGCGCGATTTACAGCAAAAATTAAAGGAAAAAGGCCTGCCCTGGGAAAAGGCTAAGGCTTTTGATGGCTCCGCTTTTTTAGGACCTTGGGTTTCGAAAGAAAAGTTTTCCAACTTACAGGACCTACACTTTAGCTTAAAGCGCAATGGGGAAAATGCTCAATTGGGCCATACTGCCGACATGCTTTTCTCGATCGATAAACTAATCGCTGAGCTTTCTAAGTACTTCACTCTCAAGATAGGAGACCTGATATTTACCGGCACGCCAGCCGGAGTTTCTGGGGTCAAACCAAACGACCTTTTGGAGCTTTATCTCGAAAATGAGAAGCTCGCCCAATTGCGCGTTAAATAAAAAAAGTGCGCAAATAATAATTACCAAATTGTTAATCGTGCTGACTTCTTATATTTGTGCAACGTCAAAAACTGCACAAATACAAATTCTATGAAGAAGTTATTACTTCTAGCCTTGGGTTTATTTACCGTTAGTTCGGTTCAGGCTCAAGTCGATACTCTGTTCATTGAAACCTTTAACCCGACGGATTCCGTTACTACCACTAGCTTAGGTAGTGCGACCACTACTTGGAAAGACACGACCAACGTATCTATTAGCGGCGGTCAATCCTACCATGGCCAGGTGCAACAACCCGCGGCGGGCTCCAACAGTTCGGAGGTTGTTTTTAGAACCAATAATTTCAATACAACAGGTAAATCCTTCGTTTTCCTAGAATTTTATCATATCGCCAAGATTAATCAGGTAAACCAGGGTTTGATTCGGATTTCGACAGACGGCGGTACAACATGGACTACCCTGAGCAGTTCCAACTGTATTTACTTAGGAAACAGTAACTGGAATTCATCCTCGAACTTCCAGGAAGCGACTTACAACATTCCAAACCAAGGAATCAATCACTGGTTTGCAGGTACTGATCCTCCGGTAGCAAATAGCTGGTGGCAATACGAAAAATTTGACATTTCAACTTTAGCCTTAGGGCCTATGGGGAACGGCTTCTCGACGGTGCAGATCGAGTTTAGCTGTTTTGAAGTTTTAAACCCTGTCGTGGCCGGACGTAACTACGGCGCAGGTTGGTGGGTAGATAACCTTGTTGTTTTAGGCTCAAACTGTGAGCTTTTCCCTCCAGCCTTCCATTTTAACTATACACCTATTCCTTGTTTCCCTGTTCAGCCAACGGGTGGTATCGTGCAGGAGCCTTCCAATAACTACAAAGTAGGAGCAAGGGTAACGGATACGGTTCCAGGTGGCGCAACAAACCCTACTTGGGTTACAGGTATCGATAGCGTAACTGTTTTTTACCGCGTGCGTAATAACGGAACCATAGGGGCTTGGCAAAACTTTAATCTGAACGTTACTAATGCCGCGCAATTTGAGTACCAAGGTACCTTCAATGGTATTTTGGTGGGTGATACCGTAGAATATTACTACAAGGCTTGGGATAATGCTTGTCCAAATATCACGCGTTTCCCAGATTCTTTAGCGAACCCCTCACAACCCTATTTAAGTTTTTGGCCAGAAACAGGCCTGCCCTTTAAATGTGGCGCTCCCGATTGCGGAACTTTACCAGGTACTGTTTCCACCTTCCCTTGGACTGAGGATTTTGAAGGTCCAGAGTGGGCCGCTGGAACTGGTATCGGTGACGTAGGTGCTGCGCACCGTGGTAACTTCCCGAACGAACAAACCGGTAGTCGCTATTGGAATGTACAACCGCCAGAGAATGCGGGCGGTTATGCTTGGTCCGTGCGAGTAGGTGGCACCTCGACTCAATTTACCGGTCCAGATGGAAACCACACCCCAGGTGGAGCACGTTACGTGTATGCTGAGTCGTCTCAAGGTGCACAGAATACCACCACCACGCTGGTAACCCCTTGTATCGACTTCCGTACTGTACCAACTACCAATTGTATGGCCCTTGAGTTCTATTACCACTTCTTTGGTGAGGATATGGGAACCATGCGTATTGATATAGATACAGGTTCCAATAACGCCGCTTGGTGGACTGGTTATAAATTTATCCGTAAGGAGCAACACGACAGTTCTTCTCAAGCTTGGAAGCGCGAAATCGTGGACCTTACCCCATTTGCAGGAACGTTCTTTAGAATTCGCTTCTTATCGGCAAAACAAACTCCTAAAACAGGTACACAGGCCCGTGCAGATATGGCCATTGATGACCTTAAGATTTTTAATAATGTTGATTTCGATGCGGAAATCTTAAATGTGGACCTCGATCGTAAATGTAGCTACAGTTCTTCCGAAGACGTTTATGTTGTAGTGAAGAACTCAGGTTGTCAAACCTTAAACTCACTGCCCGTTCAAATCCAATTAAATGGCGGAACGGTTTTAAACGAGACCTTAACGGGATTGAACCTTGGTACTGGGGATACCACAACTTACCTATTAACTACCAAATTAAACCTAACAGCTATTCGCGTTCACGACGTAAAGGTTTGGGCCAACTTAGCTAATGATGCCATTACGGCTAATGACACAGCAGAGTCTTTGCCTATTCCTAATACTCCAGCTTTCTCTACATTCCCTTATATCTGGGAGTGGGAAAATTTAACACCTGGAACAACTTCCTTGAATGATACACTCTGGAAGGGCAGAACCGAATTGGATCCAAACTATCAAATTACGGTAGGGGATCGCTACACCTTTACAAGAGGTACGGGACCGAAGTACGGTTACTACCAAAAAGGACAATATATTTATGCAGAAGCAACTTCTTCCAATGGAAATGTCGCTACCTATTTAGAGGCTAAGAGTTGTGTGGATATGACCACCCTAACCAATCCAACTTTGGATTTCTACTATCATGCGATGGGGGCTAATGTGGATAAGATTACCGTAGAGTACAATGATGCGGCTACTATGGCTTTTGATGAGTGGCAAGAAATTCCTGGCTCGGCAGCAACTTTAAAGCAAACCAGCGAAGTAGATGATTACATCTTCCACCGCGTAAGTTTAACCAACGTTGCATCTAATCCTATTAAAATTAGAATTGCAATTCACCGCACCGGTGTGGGTGACTTAGCCGATGTGGCTTTGGATAAGATTATGCTTTACGATCGCATTGCTAATGACGCGGGTGTTGAGATTATTACTAACCCTCGATTCTCATGGCCAGCGAACGTAGTATTAAACTTACCCAACGTTATCGAGCAAGTAACTGTGCGTAATTTCGGTACATCTAACTTAACCGGAGTAACAGCAGCAATGGCCATCACTCCGTTATGTGGTGCCAATGCAGGTCAAACTACAGTTTACAACAGTACTTCTTCTGTGAATATTTCAGCAGGGAATGAGGTAGTATTTAATATGCCAAGTATTGATATTATCGTACCGGAAGGTGATTGTGAAATTTGCGCCTACACTAACGTTACTGGCGATACCTACGCTTTCAACGACACCGCTTGTCGTATCATCACTGGTTTAGGTACTTTCGATATTGACTTTGCCGATGACTTTGATAACTGTGCTTACGATGAGTATGGATTCTTTGCGCAAGGTGGATTTGAGCAGTGGGAGCGCGGTACCGTACCCGCTGGACGTCAGTTCAGTTCTACGCAGTCATCGAATCAAATTTGGGGTACCAACCTCGAAGACGGATACTTTATTGATAACCTAACGGAAATCCTTCGTGTACCAATCTTGGATAACTTTGATACTATTGTATCAGCTACGATTCAGTTCTATCAAAACGTAGACATGGGTACCGCGGCCGCTGGTAAGATCGAAATCAACAAGAGTGGTTGGAACGAATTAGGCGGTAACCTTTCTACCTTTAGTAATATTGGCCAGAATTGGTATACCGGTTACTTCGGAACGCTACAAGGTCCTACGGGTACTGGTGTTACTAAAGGATTTACTGGAAGTTCGGTGAATGGTTCTCATCCTTCAGGATGGGCTTACTCAATCTTCCCGATGTCTCAATTAAACTTCGAGCCCAATGCGGTTCCTATGCGTTTCTGGTTTAAATCGGGTTCGGGTTCTAATACCAGCCGTACTTTGGAAGGTTGGGCTATTGATGATTTTGAAGTATACATCCCACCTCAAAACTCGGCTACTCCTATCGACTTTATCTTTACCAATCCGCTACAGATTCCAACTTTCGATCAGCCGGTTGATGTAATTCTTGCTAATACCGGTGCTAAGTTGTTAGATACCTGTGAAGTAAATGTTCAGTGGTTAGATCAAAACGGAGCTATTCTTGATGACCTAGGATGGGAAGGCGTAAAACTTCCAAACTTCTTTATTGAAGGATCCCGCACGCGTTTCGACTTCGCAGATTCTATCGATGGAGCCGCTGTTCAATCCGGAAGTTACATTCTGAGAATGATTACGCGTAGACCGAATAGTAAAGATGATAACCGTCCAACCGATGATACTACGGATGTACCGGTTCAGGTTTTCGAAGAATTCTTCTTTGATGTGGCCGCAGGGGATACCACCTACTGTAACAACTTCGAACCAGGAAACGGTGCTTTACCATTCATTCCATTAAATACCAAGACGTATGCTCGTGGTCGTTACACTTGGGAAAAAGGTACTCCTACTCAATTCCCAGGGGCCTTTAGCGGGCAAGAGTGCTGGATGACTGGCTTGGATAGTAATTACCGCTCGCGTGATGAATCCGGCTTATTTACTCCTGTGTTCGTAATTGACACATCTACCGCTTACGAAATTAGCTTCGTACATAAGTTTGATACGGAGAAGTACCATGACGGTGGGGTAGTGGAAGTGACTCTTGATGGAGGTCGTTCTTGGCAAGTACTAGGTTTTGCGAATGAGCAAAACTGGTACAATACCGAGTATGTAACAGCGCTGGATATTATAAAGCCAGGTTGGACGGATACTGCTGACTGGGATACCTCTCGCTATGTATTTAAATTTGATACTGCAGCGGAGCGCGCCGTATTCCGCTTCCGTTTCGAATCAGACTGGTCGGTTCAACGCAAAGGATGGGCGATTGATGACTTCTGTATGAAGGCCACCAGTCAGAAGCCCACTTTCGTAGTGGGTAGTAAAGAATACAACCCAGTTCCTGATACTTATGTAGGCAACTTAAATCCTAACCCAAGTAATGGTATTACCCATTTACCGCTCTTTAATGCTCAAGCAAAGGATGTAGAGGTCAATGTGGTCAATGTTCTTGGCCAACCTGTTTACCAAAAGCTACATAGCCTCGAAAGGGGAAGTGCTCAGTTGGTATTCGACACCTTTGAGTGGAAACCTGGAATTTACTTTGTGAACGTAACTATTGATGGCGAACGCATTACTCGCAAGTTGATCGTTCAATAGCATTTAGACAAATACTTGAAGCCCTGAGGTCTTTTGATTTCAGGGCTTTTTTTATGCCTAAAAGTCGCGTTTCTATTTAGGTTTGTGACTTGTAGTCATTTGCTAATGAGAGGGATAGCCAAATAGTCATATTTCCAGCCAGCTTTAAGGCTTGGAATTAGATTTGAGTTCTATATCAAAAAAAACGAAAACATGGACTTAAGTAAATTCACTATAAAAGCCCAGCAAGCCGTGCAACAGGCACAGTCGCTGGCGATGGAGCATCAGCAACAAGCGATAAAATCGATTCACTTGCTAAAAGGGGTGCAATTGGCGGATGCACATATTTTAAATTTCTTCTTGAAAAAGGCTGGCGTTAATGAATCGGTGTTTAATGCTAGTATTGACGCCATCTTAAAATCAATACCCAAAGTTGAAGGGGCTCAGCAGTATTTAGATCAAGGGGCTAATCAGGCGCTATTAAGGGCTATTAACACGGCCAAGGAGCTCAAAGATGAATACATTACCCTTGAGCATATTATTATGGGCTTGCAGGCGGGTAATGACGATGTCGCCAAAATGATGAAGGACTCAGGTTTGAGTAAGGATGTATTAATGGCGAGTTTAAAAGATTTACGGAAAGGAAATAGAGCTAATTCAGCAAGCTCCGAAGAGCAATACAATGCCTTGGATAAGTATGCTAAAAATCTTAATCAATTAGCCGAAGATGGCAAATTGGATCCCGTTATTGGCCGCGATCATGAAATCCGCCGGGTATTGCAAATTCTTTCCCGACGTACCAAGAATAATCCCATTCTAATCGGAGAACCAGGTGTGGGTAAAACCGCTATTGCCGAAGGGATGGCCCATCGTATTGTAAAAGGCGATGTTCCTGAAAACTTAAAAGATAAAAAGATCTACAGCCTGGATATGGGAGCCTTATTGGCGGGTGCTAAGTACAAAGGAGAATTTGAAGAGCGTTTGAAAGCTGTAGTAAAAGAGGTGACCGAAAGCGATGGTCATTTGGTGCTCTTTATTGATGAGATTCACACCTTGGTCGGCGCCGGCGGTGGCGAAGGAGCAATGGATGCAGCGAATATTCTTAAGCCAGCTTTAGCTCGAGGCGAACTAAGAGCAATCGGTGCGACCACTCTTAATGAATACCAAAAATACTTTGAAAAGGATAAGGCTTTAGAGCGTCGTTTTCAAAAAGTAGTGGTGGATGAGCCTGATGAGGAATCAGCCATTTCCATTTTGAGGGGTATTAAGGAGCGCTATGAAACACATCACAAAGTTCGTATTAAGGACGAAGCAATTATTGCGTCGGTGGAATTATCACAGCGCTATATTAATGACCGCTTTTTGCCCGATAAAGCCATTGACCTAATTGACGAGGCCGCTTCTAAACTGAGAATGGAGATTAACTCTAAACCCGAGGAAATTGACAAGCTGGATCGCAGAATTATGCAATTGGAGATTGAGCTGGAAGCCATCAAGCGGGAAGGTGATCCTGAAAAGCAATCCTCTATAAAAAAGGACCTAGCTACGCTTAATGAAGAACGTCAGGGACTCAATGCTAAGTGGGAATCGGAAAAATCGATTGTAGAAGGAATCCAAAGCGCTAAGGAGGAAATTGAACAATTGAAGTTCAGTGCCGAACAAGCGGAACGACAAGGGGACTATGGCAAGGTAGCAGAGATACGCTATGGAAAATTGCAAGAAGCGGAAGAACGTCTAAAGGAATTTGAGGCAAAGGCTGCAGAGCTCCAAAATACGAATGCACTAATTAAGGAAGAAGTTGACGCTGAAGATATTGCCGATGTCGTTAGTCGTTGGACCGGTATTCCTGTCCGAAAGATGTTGCAATCGGAAAGAGAAAAGCTACTTCATTTAGAAGACGAGCTTCATAAAAGGGTAGTAGGGCAACATGAGGCAATTATGGCGGTGAGCGATGCCGTTCGTCGGAGTCGAGCTGGTTTACAAGACCAAAATCGACCGATTGGAAGCTTTATATTCTTTGGAACTACGGGTGTCGGTAAAACCGAATTAGCCAAGGCATTAGCAGAGTTTTTATTTGATGATGAAAATGCCATGACGCGAATCGATATGAGTGAATATCAAGAGCGTCATTCGGTCAGCCGTTTAATTGGAGCACCTCCCGGATATGTAGGATATGATGAAGGAGGGCAGTTGAGCGAGGCGGTGCGTCGAAAACCCTACTCTGTGGTTTTACTCGATGAAATCGAAAAGGCGCATCCAGATGTCTTTAATATTTTATTGCAGGTTCTGGATGAAGGACGCTTAACCGATAATAAGGGGCGAGTAGCCAATTTCCGCAATACCATAATAATCATGACTTCAAATATTGGTTCTCACCTTATCATGGAGCGCTTTGCGGAAGCCACTGCGTCCAACAAATTTGAGGTTTACGAGGATACTCGCGCTGAATTATTGAGTCTACTGCGAAAAAGCGTGCAGCCCGAGTTTTTGAATCGTATCGATGAAACTATCATGTTCTTGCCTTTGGATAAAGGTGATGTTCAAGAAATTGTGCGTTTACAACTAAAATTGATTCAGAAAAGCTTAGCCAAACAAAATATAAGTTTGGAAGCCAAGGATTCGGCTATTCACTATTTGGCGGAGGTTGGTTTTGATCCTCAATATGGCGGTAGACCGGTGAAAAGGACTATACAGAAACGAGTCTTAAATGATTTATCGAAACAGATTTTGGCGGGCACCATTAATCGAGATGATGCTATTCTCATTGATACTGACGAGGAAGGTCGACTGATATTTAATAATGCAAGTATTGACCTAGAAGGGATTTCTTAAACCAATAAAAAAGGCTGCCATTTGGCAGCCTTTTTTATCTCATAGAAACCAGTAATGGCTATTCTTTAATTAAACGAAGAGTGGCTTGTTGCTCGTCACTTCGTACTTCAATTAAGTAGACACCATTGGCGAAATTGGATAAATCCAATTCCATGGCCTTAGATCCTTTATTTGCTTCAAAGTCGCCTGCCCAAATGATTTGACCACTTAAGTCACGAACTTCTACTTTGCTATCATTGCTTAAGTCCATTTCACTTTCAATGGTAAAGCGGCCAGCACTTGGGTTCGGGAAAAGTTTTAAGCCATTGGCTAATGCATTTTCATTTAGACCTATACCGGAGCTATCAACAATGCTAAAATCATCTAAAGATAAATCGCTTCGGAAACCTTGTCCGGTTTTACTTCGGTAACGAATATTAATGGTTTTCCCTACAAAGGCACTCAGGTCGGCCGTCAGCGGCTCCCATTGCGACCCTTGGTGTCCTTTTACTTCAGGAGCCACATTTAGATACCATCTTTCACCATCGTATACATCAACCGCCAATTTACCCATTTCATTTACACCATTCATGTGGTAGTAAATGGTAGCATGTGGACGGTAGGTATTACTTAAGTCCAGGCATGGACTTAGAAGCATAGCATCGGCGCTATCACAACCGCCGGAAGCTTCTAAGTAAAGATACTTACCATTAGAGGTTCCAGGATTATGATCTAAGTTAGGACCAGTACCACTGCTAAAAGTAGGGCCACTATGGGTTCTAAAGTCGATATTATCACTGATGTTATTTTGGTAATTGTACCATCCTTGGCTTAGGCCACACTGGGTGACTTCACAGTTTGCATTTTCAGAACAAAGTAAGAAGCTCTCAAAATCCTCGTAATGAGGAACATTTAAGGTACTACTGTTGGTATTAACCTTCCTAGTGTTAATTTCTAAGGTGTCATTGAAGGGATTGTTATCCGGACTGGCACTGATCCAGAATTGATAAGTAAGGTTTACATTACTAAGAATCGTAATCCGGTTACTAAAAATGTGGATAATGGTGTCACCCGGTGCGATCGTACGATTTACAGTTTCAACAGTTGGACTGGTGCCGTTACGCACGAAGCCAATGTCAACGCTACTGTAGGTACTTGACCCAGTGTTTTCAATTAAGACCGCTGGCTTATCAAAGTCAGTTCCTGCGGCGCAATCTGAAATATCTCCATTTCCTGGAGCTAATACTGATAGTAGTTTCAGATCGTTAGGAACTACACAATTAAATACTCCAGCAAGTTTTTGAATAGCCTCAGAACGGAATCCAACAGAGTTGCCGTTAACCACGGCCGCTACGGCAAACCAATCCGAATTTAAGGCATTATGCGCAACACGAGCATCACTGGAAGTAGCATAAGCTACGGAATCCATATACTTGGCTCCTAATTGATATACTACATAGCCGCTAGCGCCACTTACACTATCCCAGTCTAGACTTACGCTATCTGGGCAAGAGGCTATTACCTGTAGATTAGTTGGCACTGGACTTATAGTTAAGGGACCTACCATCGCGGTATCAAAACTTGAGCGTAAACGCAGAAATACTTGGTCATTGGTATAATTTGGAACTGTCCAAGTAATACTTCGAGAGCTATTGTTGAAGGTTGTTCCTGCTGTGGACCAATTGGAACCGCCATCAATAGAAATCTCTGCAGTATGTATAGCTCCATGAGGCGCATCAAAGCGAACAAGCTCGGTATTTCCAACGGCTAAAGGCATTCCAGGAGTAGGGTAAGTGATTTCCAATTTATCTTCTTCGTAAAAAGGAATAAGGTAAAAACTTTGCTTACCTCCTTGTGGTACATTGAAGCCTTTCACTTTAACACTTACAGCACCAGCGCTAGGGTTGTCAATAGTTACCTGCTCCATGTTATTTAAGCTATCACGACCGCGTACAGCTAAACTGTTTAAGTTACTGGCATTCGGAGTAGGGTCTAGTACCCAAGGTTGGTAGCTAACATTATTGTATTCAACGGTTAAATCGAGATCATTCACTAGGTCACGAGCAGCAGCCGTACTTGCTTCGGGATCGGCCCAAATGATGAAGAATCGTGCTTGGGTAGTATTGGCTGGAATGGTCATGTTTACGGTAACTGAGTCCCCAGTACCTACGCTATCCATAACATAAACCGCATCTTCTATAACTTCATAGGCTCTTTTGGCATTCATTCGGCCGTAACCAAAACGAAAATCAGGCCCCGCATTTCCTAAATCGTCTGCTGTATTTTGAATAATACCTTTTAATAAAGCGCCTTCGGCTTCGGTACCGTTGTTTAAATCTTTGTAGGCTTCCATTAAAACCGCCAGGGTTCCGGTAACTCCTGGACAAGACATGGAGGTTCCTGTTTTGCTGTTGTAGGTGTTAGGGCCATTAGCATCTGTTGTAGAGTAAACCTGTGTACCTACCGCTACAATATCGGGTTTAATACGACCATCGCTGGCTGGACCGCGACTACTGGAAGGTGCTAAACCATCAACCCGAGTAACATTACCTACGGTAACAACGTTTTTGGCTTGCTTATGTCCGCCCGTAATATTACCCCAGCCTATACCGGCACCATAATTATTAGAACAAGAAGCGCTACCGTTATTACCTGCGGAGAAAACATGCAGCATTAGAGGATTGTCAAACGCATCCTTATCTAATTGTTGAGACCAAGTGGTGTATCCCTGGTTACAACCATTACTGAAGGAATTAGAGGTAAGACGAGCACTCATGGTCGCATAGACATTGTCCGCATCATTTAGATTCGCTGGGTACTCACGGTAGAACATATCTGCACCCGGTGCCATACCAATGGCATATGGATCACGGTTACCGGCTCCTGAAATGGTGCCTGCAGTATGATCTCCATGATCAGACCCTGCTGGGCCGGCATTTTGATTGAATCGTCCTTTAAAGTCGATGTGTGGTGTAATTCCGCCTGCATCGTTGTGGGCAACCATAATACCGCTACCATCATAATTGATCCCACTATTGTAGGCTCCTTGCTGAAGGTAATTAGTACGGTGATTTGTCCGTGCGGTAAAGTTCTCGGGCTCTCCTGGAGCATATTTTTCCTCGAGATATTGTACGAAACCTAAATCAAGCAATTGATCTACATTTTCCGGATCGAAAATGATTTCAACTCTGCGGTCGTTCGGAACCTCTTGGCGGATAAAAATTTCTTGGGCCTGCAATTGCTGCACCACCTCAAGGTGAGATAAACCTCGCCAATATGTAATCCACATGATCATCGACTGGCCATCTTCGGCCCATGCCCATTCGGGGTAATTATGTTGATACATAGCTTCAGATAGGCGCCACGCATCGTTAATTTCTAGAACATTTCCACCGGCCCCTTCTAAAAGAGTTTTAGCCTGACTGAAATTGCTTGTGCTAACGCGGGCAAATGCCGCATTATGAGGAATGTAATCTAAAGCTTCAAAGCCATAGAAGTCCTTTTCAATTTTTAAATCTTGATGTTGGATCACTACATAATGGTAGTTACCAAAGATCAAAGCTTCATTCTGGTTGTGCTCTGAAGCACGAACCGTTTCATTATCAAAAAAGATAGGTTTGTTGATACTTTGGGCACAAAGGGTGGTTGCAGAAACCAAAAATGCCCCAAAGAACAGTAACGTTTTTCGCATAGGGTTTAAATCTTAAGTGGTAAATATAGCCCTAGAATTTTAACTAGGATTTAGCTTTTCATAGATACTTCTCCAATTTCCTATAAGTGTGACCTATTGATAGAACCATTGGCATCTATTTCCTGTATGACATTAATTGATAGCTTTGAGCTCTCCAAAAAAACAATTCATGAAAAAGGTTCTACTTAATCTCTTGGTTTTAGCCTTTTGTGGCTCATCATTTGCACAAGGAAGTTCTTCTTCAGAATTATTACATCGTATCCATCAATTGCAGAACCCTACACGTGTTTTGTATTTGGCTGCGCATCCGGATGATGAGAATACCCGCATGATTTCGTGGCTATCCAATGATATTGGGGCGCAAACGGCCTATTTAAGTCTGACACGTGGTGATGGAGGACAGAACCTCATTGGCATGGAACTTGGCGCTCAATTAGGCGTTCTACGCACCCAAGAATTAATGCAGGCGCGCAACATTGACGGCGGACAGCAGTTTTTTACTAGGGCCGTTGACTTTGGATATAGTAAAAACCCTGATGAAACTTTTGAGCAGTGGGATAGAGATCAAGTTTTAAGTGATGTTGTTCGGGTGATTCGTCAATATCAGCCTCATATCATAATTACCCGATTTCCACCAGATGCTCGCGCTGGACATGGCCACCATACGGCAAGTGCGGTTTTGGCTCTAGAAGCATTTAAAAAGGCAGCAGACGGAAATGCATATCCTGAGCAAAACCTTAAGCCTTGGCGGGTAAAGCGTATCTTTTGGAATCATTCTTCCTGGTGGCAGCGTAATATCGATTCTTTGGCAGCAGCAGATCCGAGCTACTTTGTAGTGGATGTGGGTACCTATATTCCAGAGCTGGGTTTATCCTGCAATGAGTTGGCGAGCTACAGTCGTAGTCAGCATAAAAGCCAGGGTTTCGGAGTGGCTGTTGCTCGAGGTAGCAGCAAAGAATATTTAAAATTGATGGATGGTGATATGCCAGAGGAGGGCATTTTCGACGGAATTCCTCAAAATTGGGAAGAGGCTGGTCAACCTTGGGCTGAAGCCTTCAATAAAATTAAAGCGGCTTTTGATCCTCAAGCGCCCCACAAAATGGTGCCTGCTATAATGGATGCACTGCAAAAAATTCGTCCGCCTGCTGGGGGAGCCTATTTCCCTTACAGCTATCTATACGATGATTTGAAGGAGTTAGCAGCTAATGCGCTTGGTTTAAAATTGGAATTGTTAGCAGAAAGTGAATATGCTGTGGCCGGCGAACGAATGAAGTTTACGGCTAGAGCCATTCAGCGCAGTCCTTTTGAAGTAGAGGTGACTAGCTTAGATCATAATTGGGGTAAACCTGGCATTCACAGCTATCAGAAAACGAAGTTGCCGAGCAATGAACTGGTGCAGGCAGAAATTGAACTTGAGGTACCTTCTAAGTCGATGTCGCAACCCTATTGGTTGCAAGAACCTTATGGAACCATGTTTAAAGTGCATCGCAGTGATTTAATTGGCGACCCCGAAAATGAGGCAGCTTTTAAGATTCCGGTAGACGTATACCTTGAAGGAAGAGAAATGAGCCTTGAGGTACCCGCACGCTTTAAGTTTTCCGATAGAGTGGAAGGCGAAATTGAACGTCCAATGATGGTGGTTCCCAAAATAACGGTGCAGTCCACGGTCAGTAAAATTTTCTTTTTAGATGAGCAGTCTAAATCATTAAACTTAGATTTCAGGTCTTATAAAGCGGGTACTTACACAGTTCTTCTTTCTGCTGATAATTGGAAATTAAATCCTCAGGAATTGACTTTAAACTTTGAGGAAGGCAACAGCTTACAAAGTGTGGCTATAGAGGTTAAGCCCTTGACGGGAGCTAGCTCCAATGATTTAGAGATAGGCTTAAAAACGATTTCTAAAGGTGTTTCCGGTGAATCTTATCGGGTACAACCCATTCAAAAATTGGTCGAAATAGATTATTCGCACATAGATAAACGTATGATTTTAGAGGAACCCGGAATTAGCTTTATTTCCCTTCCACTAAAACGCAAAGGAGAGAAAGTCGCTTATGTAATGGGAGCCGGCGATAAAGTAGCCGAAGGTATCGCACAGATGGGGTACCAGGTGGATATTTTAGACGAACAAGCTTTGCGCGAAAGTGAATTGATTCAATATCAAGCAGTTATTATTGGTATTCGTGCTTATAATACTCAAGAATGGCTCTTTAAACGTAAGGATCAATTGGAAGTTTACATGAGGGCAGGAGGTAATGTGATTGTGCAGTATAACACTCGTTCAAGGACCTTTCAAGGCAGTGATTTTGCTCCTTATCCTTTTACGATAAGTAGGCTGAGGGTTACCGAAGAAGATGCTGCAGTTGATTTTTCGTTGCCGGATCATGCAGTATTAAACAAGCCGAATAAAATCACGCAAGAGGACTTTGACAACTGGGTGCAAGAACGGGGTTTATACTTTGCTGACTCCTGGGATGAGTCCTATGAAACTCCATTAAGCTGGCACGATAAGGGCGAACCGAATCGCGATGGAGCCCTATTAATTACTAAAGTGGGCAAGGGAAGCTTTATGTATACTGGTATTTCTTTCTTTAGAGAGCTTCCAGCCGGAGTGCCAGGCGCCTACCGTCTCTTAGCAAATCTTATATCCTATGAGCATGGAGGAAAGTAAGCACAAATGGCGTCAACTGTATAGCATGGTATTATTTTTTCTGTTCTTGCAGATCATTTTCTATTATTTAGTGACCGCCTACTACGCATAGATGAATACGGTAGATTGGATAGTACTCTTTGGGACCCTTTTCGCCATCGTGGCATATGGCACTTGGCGCACGCGTAATTCTCGAGATCTTAATGATTTCCTACGCGGTGGTAATGAAATGAAATGGTTCACCATTGGTCTTTCCGTAATGGCTACACAAGCGAGTGCTATTACCTTCTTGAGTGCCCCTGGTTTAGGCTATGAGTCGGGTTTACGTTTTGTGCAGTTTTATTTTGGTTTGCCGATTGCATTGGTAATCATTGCCGCCTTCATTATTCCAATCTATTATAAGCTGAAGGTCTATACAGCTTATGAATATCTAGAGAGCCGTTTCGATCTTAAAACACGCCTATTAGCTGCCTTCCTGTTCTTGGTGCAGCGCGGACTGGCAGCGGGTTTAACCATTTTTGCTCCAGCCATTATCCTCTCTACTATTTTAGGCTGGAATCTTCAATTCACCAATTTATTCGTAGGAATTTTAGTGATAATTTACACCGTTACTGGTGGAAGTAAAGCGGTTAGCATTACCCAAAAACTTCAGATGGGGATCATTTTATTGGGAATGGCCTTAGCCTTTGGTATTCTGGTCTACCGCATTGGCGATTTCACCAATTTGTCCACCGCTTTTAAAGTAGCCGGAAGTGCAGGTCGCATGCAAGTTCTGGATTTCGACTTTAATCTGAATGAGCGCTATACGGTATGGAGTGGTCTAACAGGAGGCTTGTTTTTAGCACTCTCTTATTTTGGAACAGATCAGAGTCAGGTACAACGTTATTTATCAGGTAAAAATATCAAGGAAAGTAGGCTGGGCTTAATGTTCAATGCGATGCTTAAAATACCCATGCAACTCTTCATTCTGTTAACTGGGGTTTTGGTATTTATTTTTTACCTCTACGAAAAGCCCCCTATGTTTTTTAATGAAGTAGCCTTGGAATCTTTAAAGACTGAAGAGTACCAAGAGGACCTCAAGGATCTGGAACGGCGGTACTCCATAAATTATTCAGAATTACAGAAAAGTAGGGAGCAATTCGAAATGGCTTTGGAAGACGGTGGCCTGAGGGCTGAAGCTTTAAGCCGTGACGCTTTTTTAAATCGTTTAGAAGAGGACCAGGAAATCCGTCAAGAGGTGAAGGATTTATTACTAGAAGCGAATCCGGATTTTAAGGTGAAAGATACCAATTATGTCTTCCTCAATTTTGTGATGGATTATTTGCCCGTAGGCCTTGTCGGTTTGATTATTGCTCTCATTTTCTCGGCGGCCATGTCCAGCACTTCAAGCGAACTTAATGCTTTGGCGACCACCACTTCAATCGACTTTTACAATCGCTTATTCAAGCGGGAAGCGACCGATCGCGAGCAATTGGTGATGTCAAAATTATTCACGGTGTTTTGGGGGATTTTAGCCATTTCCTTTGCCTTAGTGGCTAACCTTTTCGATAATCTAATCGAAATGGTAAATGTGCTGGGATCTTTATTTTATGGAACCATACTCGGCATTTTTATCGTGGCCTTCTTTATAAAAAGAATCAAAAGGGGCATTTTCTACGCCGCTCTTTTGGCGGAGGCTATTGTTTTACTCATTCACTTTGCGCAGGTTTACCGATGGCCTTATTTGGGCAACTTAAATGTCGAATACCTCTGGTATAATGTTATCGGTTGTTTCCTAGTGGTTTTATTCGGGTTCGTTTTTAACGCATTAAGTAAGGAGAAATAAAAAAAGCCCAGAAGGGCCTTTTTTTAATTCCTCTGAAGAATTTCATCTTCCTTGGGTAAATCATTGGAATGATCGGTGACCCTTTCAAATTGGGGACCATTGTTTAGGTATTCACGGTCCTGGTCTTCATTGGAACAGGAATACAAGACGCCCATAAATAGAGCCGATACAAGAAGCTTTTTCATTTTTAATACATTTAGTTTCAGCACTAAAGTATTAATAGATCAAGCCTTAAGCTTGTTGAAACTTGTGCTTCTCAGCTTAACAAAGCGTTAAAAAAAATCCCGATTTAAATCGGGATTGTGTTCGGGATTAAAACTGAATGATGATTCCAATCGAAGGAATCCTTGTTCCGTTTCCGTTTTCCAATAGTTTGGTGTCGTATCGTTGTTGACCAATTGGGTCGCTCGGGTTTAAAATAATAGGGTTGCCATCTGCATCACGGTTTAGTGCCAATAGAGGTTCACCATCAACCGATTGGCCCAAAAGGTTTTGTACATCCAGGTAAAGGTTTAAGGCCCATTTTTCAAAGAACCATTTCTTATCAATCCGAACATTCACTCGATTGAAATTACTGAATCGCACCTGATTTAAACGTGACCAATCCGGTAATCCCCGGCGGTTTACATTGTAAACTTGAACCAAGGAACTGGTAGCAATATCGGTCGGGGTATAAGGTGCTCCGCCCAAGAATTGGTATTGAACACCTACCTCCCAGTTTTTACCAAACTTCTTTCCACCCGTAAGGGTGATGATATTTTGATTGTCCCATGAAGAGGGTACTAAATCGCCAGTCGCATTTTCAAACTCCGATTTTACAAGGGTGTAGGCCAAAGTTCCAAACCAGCCATCATAAAGCTTTTGTTGGTAAAGAAACTCTAATCCGTAGGCTCGACCGGAAGATGAAGAAACGGCTGGTTCATTTCCAATTACCCCGAAATCACTTCCCAAATTAGCGAGGGTTATTCCTCTTTCCGTAAGGAAGGGATAGTCGGCATAAATTTTATAGAAACCTTCCAAGCTTATTTTGGCATTGAAGGGTAAGTAATAGGCAAATCCAGCTACATAATGCTGGGTGCTAATGTACTTCATGTTCTCATTTACCAAATTACCCACGGTGTCTCTGAAACCCAAGGTAGTAAAGGGTGGTAGTTGGTTGTAGATGGAAAAGGAGCCATTAAAACTCAACTCAGGGCTAATGTTCCAAGAAAGCGCCAGCTTTGGGGAAATCTGATTAAGCGGATTTGCTGTTTCTCCATTAAAGGTATTTCCGTCTAAACGAAGTCCTAGGTTAATATTAATACGTTCATCGAAAAAGCTGCGATTCGCGTTGGCAAAACCAAAGTATTGGTAAAGCACAAGGTCCGTTTCATAATTACGAGGTGCTGCTCCAGGAGCTACTCTTAAATCCAACTCGCTGGTAATGTATTTAACCTGTTCAAAACCAAAGCCACTGCTTAAACGCCAAGACCCCTTGCGGGCAAAATTCTCTACCCGAAGTTTATTCTCAATTTCTTGGGAGAGATAATCTAATAATTGCAGTTTGCTCTCATCATTATCTTCATACTTAAAGGCGCTATTGTTGAGCATAAAGCGAGAAAGGATCACATTGGTATAAGAATTCTCGCCAAAGTGCGTGTATTTAGCTCCTATCGAGTAGTTCCATTGCTCATTTACGGGTAAGAAGGCTAATTGAAACTGCTGGGTTTCGGTTTCATTTGCATCTAGGTTCAGTTTAAACTGATCAATAGCGCCTAGTCCTAAAATAGTCAGCTGGTTTTTATCATCGAATTTGTGTTTTACCTTAAACTGGAAGTCATTGTAGGTCGGTAAAAAGGGGAGCTCTAGTACGGAGAACAAAAATTGCAGATAACTTCTTCGGGCTGAAGCTAAAAAGGTAGTCTTTTCATTGATAGGACCTTCTAAGGTTAAACCAACTTCTGAAGCCCCTACTTGAAAAATACCTCCAATACGGTCTTTACGTCCATCCTTTAATTTTATATCTAATACGGAGCTTAAGGCATTCGCCTTTTCTACGGGGAATGCGGAAGTGTATAAATCCACTTCTCGAATGAAGTTTACATTGAGTAGGCCAACCGGCCCCCCGCTAGAACCTTGTGTCGCAAAGTGATTGATACTCGGAATTTCAATTCCATCAAGGAAGAAGCTGTTTTCATTGGGTGCTCCGCCTCGGATAATGATATCATTCCTAAAATTTGGAGTTGAAGCAACCCCTGGTAAGGATTGGATTACTAAGGAAATATCTTGGTTACCTCCAGGGTTACGTTGAATCTCATTGATGCCCAAAGTGCTTACAGAAATGGGGCTTTCAACTTTACGCGTGATTCGATCTTGCGCGGTAACTTTTACTTCTTGTAAGGTTTGACTGCTTTCACTTAATGCAAAATCAAGTTCTCTTGGACGAGAAAGACTCACTTGAACTTCGTATTCGGTTTTATTGGTGTAGCCAACAAAGGAGGCGGTAACATTATACAAACCCGGAGCCACTGTTAAGGTGTAATTACCATCTAAATCGGTCGTTGTGCCATTGGTGGTTCCTTCAATAACCACATTAGCGAAGGGCAGAGGCTCATTGTTTATTTCGTCAAATACCCTTCCGGTAATGACCCCATTTTGCCCTAGAACATTAAAACTGAGGAAGGTGGTTGCGCAGAGTAGGATTATTTTCTTCAAGATTGGTGTGAATTGTTTCAATAATTAGCAATAAAAAACCCCGACAGGCTGTCGAGGTTCACAAAAAGCTAAAATTTGTTTAAAGGCTGGGGTAGTAAATCTTGGTTAGCCATTTACTGGTATCCGGTTCTTCACTCGGATCAGTAACATAAAACTCTAAAGCTATTCCTGCCAAATCAACTTTATTTTCAAGCGCGTAATCTTCAATCATTTTATGCGCCTTACCGGTTAATTCATAGGGGCCGTAGTAATCTACTTCTAATCCTTTCGATTTGGATAAGACCCGTTTTTGGATATCCTCTTTCTCTTCAAGGTCCGTTAGGATAGGGATACAGAATTCAATAGTTGTACTTCTAGTTTCTTCATTCCATTCGTGGAATATGGCAAAGGGCGCATCTTTCACCTTCTGCATTTCTTTACCCAAATAGTTTACAATTTTGGTGTAATTCTTTGCAAAGTATTCAGAGCCGTTTTCGGCAAACTCGGCCATATCCGCGTTTTGGGTGATGCTAAAGAAACTAATAGAGTCTTTCTCCACCATTGTTACTGGTGATTCTAACGTTTTTATTTTCTGGCTTTCAACTAAGTACTTGATGTTTGCCAAACCCGTTTCAAAATCGTTGGCTACCTGTCCCTCAACCATTAGTCCCATAATGCGGAAGAAGAAGGGGAATTCGGCAGTGAAGCCCCACGTAACTTCGGTGCGGTTCTCATTAATTTGGGTAAAGGCCCAGGTTCCGTCAGCTTCCCCTTGTTCCTCGAACACCATGTGGGTGAAAATACTGTCTATACCAACTACTCGAGTGATACGTTGGCTCCCGCCACCTTCTGGTTTTTTCGTAGTCCAGCTGTAAGCGGCTCCCTCTCCCTTGGTTCGTTCGGTGTATTTGAAGGCCATGGTACTATCTTGGGCTAGCCAAGGCGACCAAGTCTCCCAGCTTCTGAAATCTATCACCTGATCAAAAGCAGCTTGTTTTGAGCCTTTGATATTGATGCTACGACTTACCTCTACCTTGGATGGAAGAAATAGGTTAACAAGTAAAAAGATCCCGATTAAGGCACCGAGAATAATTAGAACAAGTTTTAGGATGCGCATGGTTTATTGTATTGAAAGCTCAAATTTAGAAATTCAGAATGGGCTTCTGCAGTTTTTTAAGGGTCCTGTTAAAATTTTATAGCGAACATGCACTCTTAAGGCTTTTGGATGCGACGAAAAGGAATAACTTTGCGCCATGCAAGAAAAAATCCTCATTCTCGATTGTGGTTCTCAATACACCCAGTTGATTGCCAGAAGAGTACGCGAATTAAACGTGTATTGCGAAATTCATCCTTACAACAATATCCCAGAAATTGAAGGTGATTTAAAAGGGCTGATTATCAGTGGCAGTCCTTCCTCAGTAAATGATGAAAATGCGCCGCAGATTGATTTAAGTGTGTTTAGGGGCAAAATGCCGGTTTTAGGTGTTTGTTATGGCGCGCAATACATGGCACAGCAATCGGGAGGGAAGGTTGAGGCTTCTGAAACTCGCGAGTATGGAAGAGCTAATTTGGAGTCTTTCGATCACAGTTCGGATCTCTTAAAAGGAATGCCTAGCCATTCTCAAGTTTGGATGAGCCATGGGGATACCATTCTAGAAATCCCTTCAAACTTTAAATTAATTGCGAGTACCCGCGATGTAAAAGCCGCTGCTTACCAAATTGAAGGTGAAGCCACTTATGGTATTCAATTTCATCCAGAGGTATATCATAGCACCGATGGCAAGACATTGCTCCATAATTTCTTGGTAGGGATCTGTGCTTGTGCCCAAGATTGGACGCCGAATTCCTTTGTTGAAGAAACGGTGGCTGCCATGAAGGAGAAATTGGGTAACGATAAGGTGGTTCTCGGCTTAAGCGGAGGAGTTGATAGCACTGTAACCGCAGTGCTTTTATCTAAAGCCATTGGCAGTAATTTGCATTGCATTTTTGTGAATAATGGGCTTCTTCGTAAAAACGAGTTCCATGATGTATTGGAGCAATATGAAGGAATGGGACTTAATGTTAAAGGCGTTGATGCAAGTGATCAGTTCCTTAGCGCTCTGGCAGGAGAAAAGGATCCTGAAAAGAAACGTAAAATTATTGGTCGGGTTTTTATCGAGGTTTTCGATCAAGAGTCGATGGCTATTCAAGATGTAAATTGGTTAGCGCAGGGTACCATTTATCCAGACGTGATAGAATCTGTTTCCGTAAAAGGTCCATCTGCAACTATTAAGTCACACCACAACGTAGGCGGCTTGCCCGACTTCATGAAATTAAAGGTGGTAGAGCCGCTTAATACCTTATTTAAGGATGAGGTCCGCCGCGTGGGAGCAGCCATGGGCATTGCCGGTAATTTATTAGGCCGTCATCCTTTCCCTGGGCCTGGCTTGGCGATTCGTATTTTAGGTGACATTACCGCGGAGAAAGTCCGCATTTTGCAGGAAGTAGACGCCATCTTCATTAATGGCCTTAAAGAACATGATCTTTACGATCAAGTATGGCAAGCAGGTGCGATTCTTTTACCGGTTCAATCAGTAGGTGTGATGGGGGATGAGCGCACCTACGAGCAGGTTGTTGCCTTAAGAGCTGTGGAAAGCACCGATGGTATGACCGCAGATTGGGTACATTTGCCTTATGAGTTCTTAGCAGAAATCTCAAATAAAATAATTAACCGTGTAAAAGGCGTTAACCGTGTAGTTTATGACATAAGTTCAAAACCACCGGCAACAATCGAATGGGAATAAAAAAGCTCTTTACATCTACCATTTTAGGGATACTTCTCGCAATTAGCACCTCGCTTTTTGCGCAAGAAACAGCGAATCGTTTTCATACTGTAAAACAGGGGGAGACCGTTTACGGTATTGCTCGGCAGTATGGAATGAGTGCCGATGCTCTTCTGCAATTTAATCCCGAGGTAAAGAGTGACGGTTTAAAAATAGGAACGAAACTGCTTATTCCGGGGTCCAAGGCATTAAACTTGGTTCATCAGAAGAATGTAAGCGAAGAAAGAGATAGTTCTAAATACTGGTACCATAAAGTGGAGCCAAGGCAAACCTTGTATTCCCTGGCAAAGCAATATGGGCTTATGATGTCTGATATTGAGCAGGCTAACCCCATTGTGGTTTCCGAGGGATTGAAAGTAGGTATGACACTTCGCATTCCTAAGGTTCAAAAGAAGACAAGGCAGCCTAAGCAGCTAAAGCCTGAAAAATCCATGGTCCCTGAAGGAACTGAGCTTGCCAAATCCGATGATCTTGAGGAGTTAACGAATAGCGATGAAGATTGGTTTTATCATCGGGTAGCCGCTCAGCAAACGGCCTATTCTTTATCTAAGCGCTACCATATTAGTCTGGATAGTCTTTACCTTTTAAATCCTACCACCGAAACGGGCTTACGGATTGGGCAGTGGTTGAAATTTCCACTAAATCGTAAACCGAAAGACAACCCGAAAGAAAAGATTGAGAAGATCGAGGAGAGGCCTGTGCCAGAAACGGTAGAAGCAGAAAAAGAGGAAAAGTCCACCGCAAAAGCGGATACCCCCAAGGTAGATGGGGCGGCAGGTAGAAGCAATTATTTCCTTTATAAAGTAAAGGCCGGTGATACCTTCTTTAATCTGAAAAGCCGCTACCATGTTACAGAAGACGAGCTCATTGAACTGAATCCTGAATTAAAAAAGGGATTGGAAAAGGGGAGGTATATCATTATGCCGAAGAAATCCGAGTCGGAGGAACTGAATTGGCTCGAAAAGATTTTAAAGAAAAAGAAAGAAGAGGAGCCTAGGGAGGAGGTTTCAGAAGATACAGAACTCGAAAAAGAGACCCTTAACACCCTGGATACAGGTGATGCGGACGATCCTAAAATCCCTATCGATAGCTTAGCAATTGATACCAGTAAAGAGTTTAGAATAGCTGTCATTTTACCATTTAAGGCCAATTTGTATCCCGACACGGTTGACTACCGCAATTTTGTTCCACATCGTGATAGTGAAATGGCGATGCAGTTTTATTTAGGGCTAGAAAGGGCTGCAGATTCATTGAAATCCATGGGGATGAATTTACGTCTTCGAGTATACGACACCGAAGGCAGCGCAAGTCGTATAAAAGCCATTGCCCAAGATATGCGCGATAATAAGATAGACTTAATCTTTGGTCCGGCTTATAAGCGAAATGTTGAAATTCTATCCGAAGAACTGTCTGAGATTCCCATTATTAGTCCGCTTAGCATGTCGGTTGAGGTTGATAATAAGCCCAATTTGGTGCAAATCGTGCCAAGTAATGAGGCTCGAAATAAGCGGATTGCGGATTTAGTAAATAACTACTACCCCAAGGCTAAGGTCTATTTTGCTCATTGTGGATCAGCTGAGGAAAAAGCGGATGCTCAATCGATTAAGGCCTATCTGAACCCAAGGACGGATGAATACGTGAGTAAGATTGTCGATTGCGATGAACTTCAAAACAGCAGAGGCTTCAGTTTAGGTCCTAAAGATACCCGTCCTAAGGTGGTTGTTTTATTAAGCAACAAACCGGTTTTCACAACTGATTTAATTTCAAAGCTCTATTCTTTACGCGATTCAAATATCGTTTTAGTTGGCAGTCCCCGGATTTTAGCTATGCCCACGATGGAAATGCACTATCTCAATGCTTTGAATTACGTTACCTATGAAATCCGTAATGTCAATTATGAGGATAGTCTGAGTCAGGCTTTTATCCAAGACTTTAGGCTTCGTTACGAAGCAGATGCCGGACCTTTTGCCCTGCAAGGCTTCGATGCGGCCTTTTACTTTTTAGGGCGACTTTGGAAAAGAGGTCCTTATTTACTTGATCACCTAGAGCCCCGTGTTCTGCAGAGTACTGGCTTTAAATTTGAGCGTAAAAAAGAAGGTGGATTGGAAAATCAATTCTTGTTTCTTAGTCAACTTAAAGACTACCAACTATACCGGATCGACGCAAGTCTAGATTAAATTTCACCACTTCTTAGATAAGAGCTGAACAAATCGGCAAAATTAAAGCCCTCTTCAATTTTCTCCTTATTAAGTTTGGAATGTTCGGCCAAGGCCCATAAAATCATTTCCATGAAAAACAGCTGTTCGCTTGCATCGGCTTTCGCCTGATGAGTCTCCACCAATTTTTTTAAAGGCTCTACTATGAGTAAGCTTTCTGTATGCTCTTTATCGCTCGCCTCAAAATGTAAGTCGACGGTATTTCCGCTGCTAAACCATTTCAGTAGTGAGTGATAGGCGTTTTGATCGTCGCCCGATTTTAATTTGTCCAGGGACGGGAAGTATTCGGGTACTAAATTCTTCACCGCAGCGCTGATCAAATTTTCCGCCACTATTCCAGCTCCTTCCTGTTCTCCTTCATAGACTAACTCCACTTTTCCTGTAATCGCAGGAATGATTCCAATAAAATCATTGAGTCGGATGTTGGTCTGTTTGGCTCCAGAAATTAACAAACGTCTTTCGGCGGTACTGACTAAGTTTTCGAGAGCCGAAATAGTTAAGCGTGTCGATACTCCACTTTTGGCATCGATATACTCATTTTCGCGCGCTTCAAAGGCAATTTGCTCCAGCAAGATGTAAGCGATTTCTGGAATATTTACGCGCTCTTTTTGACTAGGATTAAGCTTAGCCTCTTGACGGGTAATCTTACTTGCAATTTGGATATCCTTAGGGTAGTGGGTTAATATCTGACTTCCAATTCTATCCTTTAAAGGGGTAACGATCGATCCACGGTTCGTATAATCCTCGGGGTTAGCCGTAAAAACAAACTGCAGGTCTAGAGGCAGCCTTAGCTTGAAGCCTCGAATTTGAATGTCGCCTTCCTGTAAAATATTAAAGAGGGCAACTTGAATTCGGGCTTGTAAATCGGGTAGTTCGTTAATAACAAAAATGCAACGATGTGCGCGAGGAATCATACCAAAGTGCAAGGTGCGCTCATCCGAGTAGGGAAGTTTGAGGTTGGCGGCTTTTATGGGATCTACGTCGCCAATTAAGTCAGCCACACTTACGTCTGGAGTAGCTAATTTTTCGAAATAGCGATCGTCTCTATGCAACCATTCGATAGGTGTTTCATCTCCGTACAGTCCTATTAAATCCAGACCCGATTTGGAAATGGGATTTAGAGGATCATCATTAATTTCACTACCCTTAATAACCGGAATGTACTCATCCAGCAAAGCCGTCATCATTCGTGCCATGCGTGTTTTAGCCTGACCTCTCAGGCCTAAAAAGTTGATGTTATGACCAGCAAGAATGGCGCGTTCCAAATCAGGAATCACCGTATTTTCATAACCGTGAATTCCATTGAAAACAGTTTTACCTGCTTTTAAAGTCTCGATAAGGTTGCTCCGTAATTCTTCCTTAATCGTTTTCGATTGGTATTTTGATTTCTTGAGCGCCCCGAGGGTAGTAATCTTTTTGATATCCATTTAAATTTTTCGCTTGCGATTGTTTTCGTAATCCTGAAATATAAATTCACCAAGACCCTTGAGTCCAGTGTAAAACGCTTTACCCTTATTGGCCTGCGTAAAACTTTCCACAAATTGCTGCAGGTATGGATCCTGAGCAATCATAAAAGTAGTGATAGGGATGCCAGCACGCCGTGCCGCGGAAGCACGATTATAACACTTACCAACGATATACTCATCCAGTCCAAAACTGTTCTTGTAATAGCTCCCATCTGGCTCATTTAAACAGCTAGGTTTTCCATCAGTAATCATGAAAATCTGCTTATTGGAGTTCTTTTTCTTCCGCAACAAATCCATAGCTAGATCTAGTCCAGCTACTGTATTGGTATGATAGGGGCCCACCTTCAGGTAGGGTAGTTCTTCTAATTCGATTTGCCAAGCATCATTGCCAAAAACAATGATGTCTAAGCTGTCTTTTGGGTACTTGCGCTTAATGAATTCCGCAAGAGCCAGAGCCACTCTTTTAGCTGGAGTTATGCGATCCTCTCCATAAAGAATCATGGAGTGGCTAATATCAATCATTAAAACGGTGCTAACCTGGGTTTTGTAGAATTGCTCACGTACAACCAAATCGTCTTGAGACATGTTGAATTCATCCACACCACCATGGATGTAGGCATTTTTAACACTCTGTTGTAAGTCGATTTGATCGATACTATCGCCAAACTGAAAAGGACGGTGATCACTACTGGCTTCTTCTCCGGGTCCACTGTACTTGGTCTGGTGGTTTCCACCTTGACTTTTCTTAAGCTTTCCAAATACTTGCTCAAGCGCTCTTTGGCGAATCGAACGCTCCGTTTTTGCAGTCATGCTTAAACCTCCTTGGCCACTGCCATCCTCAATTTCTTCCCTTAAAAAGCCTTTTTTCTTAAGGTCTTCTATAAAATCATCTATGGAATAATCTTTAGTGCTAAGCTCATATTCCGCATCAATCTCCCTAAGCCAATCGATGGCTTCATCTACATCGCCGGAGGTATGAAGCAGTAGTTCTTTGAAGACATCCAGCAGCTTTTCAAAGGTGCTTTTGCCTTTGCCCGTGTATTCCGAAAATCGAAGTCCTTGCATTGGGGTAAATTGAGAATAAAAACCCAGCTATGCAAAGAAGGTTTATGAGGGTAGAGCCTTAATTGATGGAACCGACTACCCGCTTCATAAATTTATTCAGTGCTTCTTTTTGGGTAGTTCCAGTTTGGATGTCTTTATAGACTTCCAAGGCTCCATAGAAATTGGACATAAGCTCGCCAATTACTTCCAGTTCTTCATCCTTCATACCCTTGGCATCAGCCATGTGTTCCAGTAGCTCGATGGTTTCGTTTACCCAGTCTTCATCATTAGCTTCAATGAATTCTACGGCATGTTTTATTATTGGTAATCGCATTTTTAGTTTTTTTACAAAGGTATTATATTCAAAGACTATCGGTATATATTTGTGATAGTTTTTGATTATAATTAATCATTAAAAATTGGCATCATGGTAAAAATGGCGAAAGTAGAGTACAAGGGCGGTTTGCGTATTAAATCTACGCATCTTGGATCAGGTAATGAAATTATTACAGATGCACCACTCGATAATAATGGGAAGGGCGAGGCTTTTTCTCCAACCGACTTGGTGGCCACCGCTTTGGCCGATTGCGCCATTACCGTAATGGGGATACGAGCGGTGCAAGAGGGTTTTGATTTGGAAGAGACTTGGGCTGAAGTGGAAAAAATAATGGCGAGCAATCCGCGCCGCATTCAAGGTATCAAGATCGATATTCATTTAAAATCGAACTGCGATGCCAAGATGCGTAAAATTTTAGAGGGAATAGGCCTAAACTGTCCGGTAGCCAAGAGTCTTTCTCCCGACTTAGAACAAGACTTAAGTTTTCATTGGCATTAGTGCTTAATAATAAGTTTCTGGCGAATCACTTCAGATTGTTTGCCCCAAATCTCAATAGTGTAAAGGCCCGAATCGTAGTTGCTTACATAAAGTTCTTTGGTGTTTCCCGAGTAAATTAGGGTTCCATTAGCATGGCGCAAGAGTACCTTTTGTATTTTGAAATCTGCGTTTATATGCAGCCTATCCTTAGCTAGATTTGGATAAATAGAAAGCTCTTTTTTCGTTAATCGAGCTAAGGCATATTTCCCGCCCCTTTGCGATACACGTCTTTAAAGTTAAAGGCGGCAAACATGTAATTATTGGTTTTTTGAAAAACGCGCACCGCCTGAGTACCAAATGGATCGATAGGCAAGTTTAAACTGTCGATAGACCAAGTGTCACCGCGATTATTGGAATAAATAATTTCACTTCTGGTATTCTGTCCTTTGGATTGTGGACCGAGCCAGACTTCACCGCCATCAACAAATAATTTATTGATACCCCTTTTAAGACCAAAGGCCCCTATTCCTAATAGATTTTGCAATTGAACCGTATCCCAGTTCTTACCGTAGTCATTACTTCGGTATAGAGTCCAATCAAGATTGGCATCAAGAGCTGCTATAAAGACTTGGTTAGCCTGCTTTTGGATGTGACCGCTGGCTAAAATGGGTAAATTAGTATTGACCTGGGTAAAAGCGGCTTTTGCCTGAGTGCAATA
>CBFHRN010000011.1:0-47691 GCA_965658275.1 Croceimicrobium sp. | reverse complement strand
TGTCCGTCAACAATTATCGGACTTTAGTAAGCACTTAACAATGGCCGCCCTTAAGTAAGTTGTATTTTCGCGGTCATTGTTATGAATTACCTCTCCGTAGAAAATATTGCCAAATCCTATGGTGCCCGAAAATTATTTGAAGGAGTTTCTTTTGGTTTGGCAGAAGGGGAAAAAGCCGCCCTCGTGGCCCGCAATGGTAGTGGTAAAACCACCATTCTCCGTATCCTAGCGGCGATAGAAGAACCCGACCAAGGTCTGGTCACTTTTCGAAAAAACATTCGTGTAGAATTTTTGAGTCAGGAGCCCGATCTAAACCCGGAGCGTAGCATTTTACAAAGTGTTTTGGCGGTTGATAACCCAATGACCCAAGCGATAATTGAATACGAGGAAGCATTAGAAAACCCAGACGAGGCAGATGCTTATCAAAGGGCATTCGACAAAATGGATCGCCTTAAAGCTTGGGATTTTGAAGGCCAGGTAAAGACTGTTTTAGGAAAACTCGGCTTGCATCAAGTTCATCAAAAAATTGCCCCTTTATCGGGAGGTCAGAAAAAGAGAGTCGCATTAGCACGGATTCTTATTTCTTCACCAGACTTATTGATTTTAGACGAGCCTACGAACCACCTCGACTTAGATATGATCGAATGGCTGGAAGGCTATCTTAGCCAGAAAGGGAAGACCCTCCTTATGGTGACGCATGACCGTTATTTTTTAGAATCCGTATGCGACATTATTCTAGAACTAGAAGATCAAAAAATCTATAAGCATCCGGGTAATTATACCGCCTTTCTAGAGCGGAAGGCGGAGCGTCAAGAAGCAGAGTCGACTAAAGTGGATAAGGCACGTAACCTTATGCGTAAAGAACTGGAGTGGATGCGACGCCAACCAAAGGCTCGTGGCACAAAAAGTAAGGCACGTATTGATGCTTTTGGCGACCTTAAGAAAGTTGCTACTACTGATTTGCGCGAAGATGAGCTAAAGCTCAACATTAAGATGACCCGATTGGGCTCTAAGATTCTTGAGGTCCATAAACTCCGTAAATCCTACGGTGATAAACAGATTCTCGATTCCTTCAATTACGTGTTTAAGAAGGGTGAAAAAGCAGGGATTGTTGGGCCGAATGGTGCCGGTAAATCGACTCTAATGCGCCTTATTACCAAGCAAGAAGAAGCGGATGGCGGAAAAGTCATTATCGGTGAAACTGTGCAATTTGGTTTTTACACCCAAGGAGGATTAAACCTTAAAGAAGATAAACGCGTCATCGATGTAGTAAAAAATATTGCCGAGTATATTCCTCGCGAAGGCAAAGGGGGAGATTTAAGCGCCAGTCAGCTTTTAGAGCGATTTCTTTTTGATGGAGACAAGCAATATACCTATGTGTCTAAGTTAAGTGGTGGTGAGAAAAGACGGCTTTACCTCTGCACCATCTTAATGGCTAATCCCAATTTTTTGATTCTGGATGAGCCAACGAATGACTTGGACATTTTAACTTTAAATGTACTGGAAGACTTCTTGTTGCAATTTCCAGGATGTGTTTTAATCATCACCCATGATCGCTTTTTTATGGATAAGGTAAGCGATCATCTTTTTGTATTCGAAGGTGAGGGGCAGGTTCGCGATTTCCCTGGAAATTACAGCGATTACAGAGCAGCAAAGAAGGAGGAAGCTGAGAAGAAACGCCTTCGTGAAAGTTCTCAGGTAAAAACGAAAAAGACGAACTCCAATAAGCCAAAGGAAAAGACCAAGCTTACCTACGCCGAAACCCTAGAATTTGAGGCACTGGAAGGTGAAATTGAGGCCCTAGAGGAAAAGCGTAGTGCTTTGGCGTCCGACTTGGAAGGGGTCTCAACAGATGCCGCAAGGGTCATGGAGCTATCCAATCAACTGCAGCAGGTGCAAGATGAATTGGAAGAAAAAGAGCTCCGTTGGTTGGAGCTCTCTGAGTACATGGAATAGTATTCCTTAAAATTTCTTGGTATATATGTGGCAATAAGGAGTGCCACCTTTCTTTTGGTAATAATCGTGATGATACTCTTCACGTTCTCGGTAAAAAGTAGCGTCTCCTGTAATTTCAGTCGCCACATCATAGCCTTTGTCTTTTAAAAGGCCAACCAATTTTTCAGCAATCTCCTTTTGCTCGTCGTTCAAATAAAAGATGGCACTGCGGTATTGAGTGCCAATATCCGGACCTTGACGATTTACCTGGGTTGGGTCATGGGTTTCAAAAAACAATCGGGCTAAGGTTTCATAATCCGTCTTGCTAGGGTCGTAGACTACTTCCACAGTTTCAGCATGACCGGTTCTTCCCGTGCACACTTCTTTGTAGCTAGGGTTGGCTACATGACCCCCTGCATAACCAACATTTGTTTCGATAACCCCTTCTGCTTGTTGCAGATAATATTCGGTTCCCCAATAACAGCCCGATGCAAATAGGGCTCTGGCATATTCTTTTGAATCACTCATTTTTTGTGCGTTTAATCCGAAGGCTGCAGCTAAAGCAACCACTAATGACACTCCTGCTCTCATTTTTTCCGTTTCAACATTAACGAATGTAGGGAGCATTAAGTTTTAAGCCAATCGCTTTTTAAGCTTTTTTTAGGCTTGGGCTATAAAGCCTTTCTCCATTAATTTTTGGGCAATCTGAACCGCGTTTGTCGCCGCGCCTTTGCGCAGGTTATCGGCCACAATCCATAAATTAAGGCAGTTTACCCGGCTTAAGTCACGACGTACGCGCCCCACAAAAACTTCGTCTTTGTGCTCGGCGTAGCGGGGCATGGGGTAAAGGTTTACATCTACATTGTCTTGTAAAGTAATACCCTCTGTTTCTGCAATCAAACGCTTGAGCTCCGTGATTTGAAATTCATTATTAAATTCAATATTTACACTTTCACTATGTCCTCCCTTTACCGGAATTCGCACCGCGGTAGCAGTTACATGCACCGAATCATCATTTAATATCTTCTTGGTTTCATTGGTCAATTTCATTTCTTCCTTGGTATAACCATTTTCCATAAAGACATCACAATGCGGAATTGCATTTTCGTGAATAGGATAAGGGTAGGCCATCTCCCCTTCGAGGCCCTTTTTTTCATTTTCCAATTGAGCAACAGCCTTCATACCCGTACCTGTAATACTCTGGTAAGTGCTTATCACCACCCTATTAATTCCATATTTAGCATGCAATGGAGCAAGAACCATAACCAACTGAATGGTGCTGCAATTTGGATTTGCAATGATGCGATCATCCGCCTCCAATAGGTCCCCATTTATTTCCGGAACGCAGAGCTTTTTAGTCGGATCCATTCGCCATGCGGAAGAGTTATCTACTACGTAGGTTCCTTGCTCCGCAAAGCGTGGCGCCCACTCCAAGGAGGTGCTACCTCCTGCAGAGAAGAGGGCTAAATCGGGTTTTGCAGCAAGGGCCATGTCTAGGTCAATAACCTCTAAGTCTTGACCGGCAAAAGGAATTTTTTTACCCACCGAACGCTTGGAAGCCACGGCTAAAATTTCGTGTTTATCGAATCCTTTTTCCTCAAGAACCTTGAACATAACGGCACCCACCATACCGGTTGCCCCAACAACTGCGATTTTCATTCTCTACTTTTAAGGGGCAAAATTAAACCAAAACCTGCAGCTATGTTTCGTATCATTCTATTAATGATGCCCCTTTCCCTATGGGCTCAAATTTCGGTGTTCGACTCCTTCCAAGATGGGGATTTCACTAAGAATCCACCTTGGTGGGGAGATACCACATTGTTTAAAGTGCAAACTCAAACTTTAAGTTTGTGTGATTCTCAATCAGGAGCTTCCTTTCTGGCCCTGCAAAGCCAAATCTCCGAGCAGGCTGAATGGTATTGGAAATGCCGTCTCGATTTTAACCCGAGTTCCTCCAATTATCTAGATCTAGTACTCTTTAGCGATCGAGATAGTTTGGACTCCTATTATCAAGGCTATTATTTGCGTTTAGGGGGGGCCAAGGACCAAATTAGCTTGTGGCGCAAAGATTTAGAAACCGACAGTCTTTTAGCCTCCAGTGCCGAAGGTTTATTGGATTCTAACCAGCTCACACTTAAGTTGAAAGTACAACGCGATTCTGATTTTACTTGGCAGGTCCTCCTGGATTCTACCTCCATCTGGAAAAGCCTTTTCAATGTGAAAGACGCCAAATACCGATTAGCACGGGCTAGCGGCTGGCACTGCTTCTATACCAAAACTCGGGCCTCCTCCTTTTATCTGGATAGCATGCACATCCGAGGTTTTCCAGCTTTCGACTCTGTAGCCCCCAGGGTAATTGACAGTGAGTTTACTAAAGGTAAGCTCCTCATTGATTTTGACGAGCCTTTAACCAAAGTAGATTCGGTGGTTTATAATGACGCCAAATTGAATTTTGGAATTAGTGATCATCAACTAAGTATATCTGCTAGTGCTAAGTTCGCAATTAATGATAGCTTTCAAATCCAGCTTTATGCGGTTGAGGATCTCTTTGGGAATAGCAAGGATACTAATCTCACGCTAATCCAAATTCAAGCTTTTTGGGGTGATGTTCGGTTTAGTGAAATTATGGCGGATCCTAGTCCGCTGGTTGGTTCCTCTTTACTGGGCTTTCCAGAGGTGGAGTATTTGGAACTCTTCAATTCCAGCGAGTATAACTTTTCATTAAAGGGCTGGCAATTGATTATTGGTGACAAAAACTTTGCGTTAGACACCGGTATTTTGGCAGCGGGAGCCTACTTGCTCTTTTGTGACGAGGATAATGCGGAATTATGGTCTAGAAATTATAACCCCTACTTTTTACCCTGGTCCGTTTATCAATTGGCCAATAATGGAACTTTTCTTGCTTTGGTTTCATCGGAAGGAAGATGGATAGATAGTGTTTTTTACCGAAGTTATTGGCATGAAGATCTGAAGGAAACCGGAGGCTGGAGTTTAGAATGCCGTGATTTAACCACGGATTGTCGCAAAGAGGCGAACTGGTCCAGTTCCGTGTCGACGCAAGGCGGTACTCCCGGCGCCCCCAATTCCATGGAAGGTAGCCTGCATGATAGCTTAGGACCTCAATTGATTAGTTGGGCCTTGCAACGTGATGATTTCTTGCTCATCGACTTTAATGAGCGAATTACTAATGACACTATAGCCTACAGCATTAATCCAAGTTGGCCTGTCGAATCCCTCTGGGTGCAGGAAAATCAACTTTGCCTTTTCTTTAAACAGGCGCTTCGGCCAAAGCAATCCTATACGCTAAAATGGGACTCAGCACTTTTTGATTGTATGAACAATCAAAGTGAGCCGGACAGCCTGGTATTCAGCTTGGCGGCACCCGCGGGAAAAGGGCAGGTGCGTATTAGTGAAGTTATGTTTAATCCAAGCTCTTCGGGCATTGATTTTATCGAGCTGTATAATTATGGAAATAGTCAAATCGACCTACAAGAGCTGCGTTTGTGTACATGGGACTACATTGCTGATTTAAAGGGCGCCCCATTATTGGTTGCCGAAGCCTCCCGCTATTTGGAGCCTGGTAAAGCTATAGCCCTGGCCGAGGATATAGAGTCGCTCATGCGAGTTCACAATACAACCGAAAAGAGCTGCCTGGAAGTTAATTCTTTACCGAGTATGCCAGATGCAGGCGCGGCCTTGCAGGTTCTAAATTCAAGTTTTGAGAGTATTGACCGAGTTGTGTTTAGTGAAAAGTCGCACAGCCCTTATCTTGGAGATCATGAGGGAGTGAGTCTTAATCGCAAATATTGGCAGGGAGATGCTATACGAGACCATCATTGGGAAAGTAGCACCAAAGCGGAGAATTATGCTAGTCCAGGACGGGTCATAGTTCGGGAAACGAGCAGCTCCGAAGTTCTATGGAAGCCAGACCCCGAATATTTTACTCCTAACGGTGATGGCGATAAAGATGCTGTTGATTTAGCTTATAACTTTGAGCAAGCGGGTTATTGGGCTCAAGTATTTATTTTCGATCACTCGGGAGTGCTGCAGCGAGAATTGGAAAGTGGGGCAGTTGTGAGTCAGCAGGGGAGCTTTCTTTGGAAAGGTGAAAATGAAAGAGGGGAGCTTTGCCCTAGCGGTATTTATATGGCCGTTCTTCGCTATTTAGATGAACATGGACATGAAGGTCGGACGGCTTGCACTTTAACTTTAATTCGATAAGATGATGAAATTGAACTACCTACAACAGATTTTATTTCTAGACATTGAAACGGTGAGCTCTAAAGCCAAATTTAACGAATTAAGTGAGGAGTGGCAGGCCTTATGGGCGGATAAAACGCGCTTTCAAAGAGCGGAAGATGAGAGTCCGGCGGACTTTTACCCAAAAAGGGCCGGCATCTTAGCAGAGTTCGGTAAGGTCGTATGTATTTCCTGTGGCTTCTTCACGAACCAGAATGGCATTTGGGAATTTCGAGTGAAAAGTTTTGCCTCAGATGATGAGGCTGAAATCCTACTTCAGTTTGCCAACCTTTTAGAGCGTATGCCAAATTTCCGTTTGTGCGCCCATAATGGAAAGGAGTTTGATTTCCCTTATCTAAGCCGAAGGATGATTATTAATGAGGTGAAATTGCCAGGCCAGCTTAATAATGCCGGCAAAAAGCCCTGGGAAGTACCGCATTTAGACACCATGGAATTATGGAAATTCGGGGACTTTAAAAACTACACAAGCTTAAAGTTACTGGCAGCCAGTTTCGGTATTCCTAGTCCCAAAGATGATATCGATGGCAGTATGGTGGGACCCACTTATTGGGAAGAAAATGATCTCGACCGAATTCGTGTCTATTGCGAAAAAGATGTGCTGACCTTAGCTAAGGTTTTTGTCAAAATAAGTCAGGCAGAGATGCCAGCCGATTTTGAAGTGATTCAATCGTCATAAATGTATCTTTGAATCAATGAGTGAGATAGCCCTCCTGGAAATAAAAAACTTGTGGATACGCTCTGGTTCCCAAGAGCTTGTTAAAGGATTAAACCTTTCTTTAAAATCGGGTAAAACCCTTGCGATTGTGGGAGAGTCTGGATCGGGCAAATCATTAACCAGCTTAGCTTTGATGGGGCTCTTGCCTAAAAGCCTAAAGCTCGAGGCCAAGCTGAACTTCAGGGGATCGTCCTTAATGGATTTGGATGAGAAAGATTGGTCTAAAATTCGTGGGGAGCAGATTGCAATGGTGTTTCAGGAACCAATGTCTGCCTTAAATCCATCCATGACTTGTGGGAATCAGGTAGCTGAAATGCTTGATTTGCATCGGGACTGGTCTTCCGAAAAAATAAAGCAAGAGGTACTGGCCCTTTTCAAAAAAGTAGAATTACCGAGGGTCGAACAGATTTATAACTCCTACCCTCATCAATTAAGCGGTGGCCAAAAGCAAAGAGTAATGATTGCCATGGCCATTGCCTGTAAGCCGAATTTATTAATAGCTGATGAGCCCACCACAGCGCTTGATGTATCGGTTCAAGCCGAGATTTTAAAGCTATTGGCGGATTTACAAAAGGAGTTCGAAATGGGGATGATTTTCATTTCCCACGACTTGGCTTTGGTTCGTGATATTGCGGATGAAGTTTTGGTTATGTATCAAGGCGAAGTAAAAGAATATGGCCCTGCTCAGGAAGTTTTTCATAATCCTAAAGATGCCTATACCAAAGGGCTATTGGCCTGCCGACCTCAAGCTGGTAAAGTCTATGAACGACTGCCTTTGGTCAAGGATTTTTTAAAGCAGGAAGCTCCCAACCTAAAACTCATTTCAAAGGAAACAAGAATCGAAAAAGCAAAGGGCCTTTTAAATCAAGAAGCCCTTTTTGAAGTCAAAGACCTATCCAAAATTTACCGACAGAAAAAAGGCTTATTGGCTAAGGAAGAAAAGGTCATCGGTCTTCAGGATTTTAATCTAAAAGTTTACCCCGGAGAGAGTCTGGGTTTAGTCGGTGAGTCGGGTTCTGGCAAAAGTACTTTTGGCCGTTTGTTGGTAGGTTTAGAAAAGGCGGCAAAAGGGCAAATACTTTACAAGGGGTCCGATATAGCTTCAGCGAACCCTTCTGCATGGCGTAAGCTACATCGGGATATTCAAATCATTTTTCAAGATCCTTTTGCGAGTCTAAATCCACGTTTAAGGATTGGAGATGCCATCGCTGAGGTTTTAAGGCATAGCCTTAAACAAAGTGTAAAGAAAGCTCGCCAAGAAGCTGAGATTCTCTTGGAAAAAGTAGGGCTGAGTGCGGATCATTATCAGCGCTACCCGCATGAGTTTAGCGGAGGACAACGCCAACGAATCGGCATTGCTCGAGCTCTCGCCGTAAAACCAAAGTTTATAGTTTGTGATGAGTCGGTAAGTGCGCTTGATGTATCGGTTCAAGCTCAAATATTAAACCTATTGAATGACTTGAAAGATGAATTTGGTTTTACCTATCTCTTCATTTCCCATGATTTGCAAGTGGTCAATTATTTCTGCGATCGAGTGGTAGTAATGCAGCAAGGGCAATTGGTTGAGATTGGAATTTCGGACGAGCTTTATCAAGAGCCTAAGGAAGCCTACACCAAAATGCTCATCGAAGCGGCGCCCGATTAGGGGCTGTAATTAATCCACTTAAAATCTTTGTATTCTTGGTCCGAAAGTGGTTTCTCAGCATGGTTGAGAAGGTAGATTTTGCGCCACTAAAGCATGAAAGCGCTCGTCCCATGGAAAGAGATGATCGTTAAGCTGGATCGTAAAAAGGGCGAATGCAGCTAATAAGCCGAAGCTTAGCCAAGGCCACAAAATGGATTCCCTATTACTCATCCTCCCCTCGTTTGGCGGCCTCGTAATTGGGGTGGTCGAGGAAGGACTCATAGTCCTTGATATAATGGTCTACAAAGAACTGCTTCCAGAAAAGCTCCTTGGTCATACTATCATAATGAATGATGCCACTTTTATATTGCTTATTCATAAAAACCGACCAGGTAGTAATAAAGGTTAATATCAGAACGGCGGGAATCGTAAGAGACTTTTTTTGCTGGAATAGCCATTGCAAGCCAAAGCCTAAACCGATAGCCATAAAAGGCAGATAGTCAATCATAGAACGTGCACCAAAGCCGCCTCCGTACCACCAGCACCACCAAGAAAAATTAACCCAAATCGCTAGGAATAGTACCAAGAGGGCGATAATTGTTTCGCGCTGCATTTTTTGCCCGGCCCGGTAAAAACCTGGAGTAGCTACCCATAAAATTGGGCTGTATACAAACCAGCCTTTTCGATAGGAAAATAGGCCCTTCCAAATTTCCGGATCGTTAAAAAAGAAACGTTCATCATTGTAGGAATAGATAACCCAATGGCCTGTCATATGATGCCAGTAAATGAGTTGCGGACTCAAGGCTACAAAAATCATGGCCACTGCGATTAATCCGTGTTGCCACCATTGTTTACTGCTCAGGGAACGGTTCCAAATAAGGAGAATTAAGGGGAACAGGAGGGCAATCACATTCGTGGGTCGAATCAAGATCATAAGACCTCCCACTAATCCAAGGGCCACAGCTAGCTTTATTTTTGGTTCTTTTCGATAGCTTTCAAAAAGCCAAAGCATAAAGCAAATTAGGCTAAAATTGAAGGCGTGACTCATGGGTTCTACAAAGGAATAATAAGGCAAATTACTGCCCGCATAAATAAGAACCACCGTAAGGCTGGCTATGCCTTTTGGTAGGTACCGACTCAAAAAGGAACGTAAAAACCAAAGTCCTAGCAAGGTATAGCAAAGAACGGCTGCCAAAAGCCCAAAGGGATATGGTGCGCTAAAGCCATTTGCTTCGTAGTCGCTTATTAGGGCAAAGGCATGTGCAGCGAAAAAGAAGGGACTGTACATAATGGCAAGCCCGGAGGTCATTTTCACATATTGATTCCCTTCAGCATCCGAACTCATGTAAAAATGCTTTTCGCCCCATTCCTTGGCAGGATTTTCAAACTTAATGTCGTCGTATATGAATAAGGCCGGAAGGTAGGAGTAGTACAAAGTCATGTCCCAATCGATCACTCGACTATGATTCCAAAACTTTGAGAAAGTAAATACGCTGATGCAAACCGCTACCAAGAGCGGAAAAAAGCTTTCGAGTTTTAAGAAGCGCCGCATGCTAGCCCAGCTGCATGGTAGGAATATCACCCTCTATCACCAGGCGACCTTCGGTAGCATTTTTAACTTCTTCAACGCTAATTCCTGGAGCGAGCTCTTTTAAGTGAAAAGCATTATTGTGTATTTCTAGAACGGCTAAATTGGTAACTACTTTCTTCACGCAGCCCACGCCGGTCAGAGGTAAAGTACATGCAGGAAGTAGTTTAGACTCTCCTTTTTTATTGGTATGCATCATTGCAACAATGATATTATCTGCAGAAGCCACTAAGTCCATGGCCCCCCCCATACCTTTTACCATTTTGCCCGGTATTTTCCAGTTCGCAATATCTCCGCTTTGAGAAACTTCCATGGCTCCTAAAACGGTCATTTGAACATGCTGTCCTCGAATCATTCCAAAGCTCATTGAAGAATCAAAGAAGCTGGCACCCGGCAAAGAGGTAATGGTTTGCTTACCAGCATTGATTAAATCGGCGTCAATTTCATCCTCGGTTGGAAATGGGCCCATACCGAGAATTCCATTTTCAGATTGAAACTCGACCGAGATGCCATCGGGAATATAATTGGCAACTAAGGTGGGGATGCCAATTCCGAGGTTTACGTAGTAACCATCTTCTAGTTCTTGGGCAATACGTTGCGCAATTCCATTCTTATCGAGCATAATCGGTAATTTTTAATTCAATTCCCAAACGGTCCATTCGCTTTCTTGAATGCTAAAGACCTCGTTTTCTGGATTCCAGATAAAAAGTTTAAGCCGTTTACTATCTTGGGGCAGGTCTTTCAAAACTACAAAAAGGCGCCATTCCTGCCATCCCTTTTCGGGCCTTAAGTATTCGCGTGCGCGATAGGCCTGCCAATAAACTTGTTCTTCGGTTTCATTTAAGGCTTGAACGGCTACCGCTAACTTGTGCGGGGTCCTAACCTTAATGTGCAATTGGCCGCCAATAGCTTGGAAACTACCGTTTAAGTCACCTTCCAAGATTGCCTGTCCGCCGGTATGGTTATTTAAGCTGGGGGCCTTAAAGCTGCCCAAAGCTTTTTTAGTACTTAGCTGCTTTCTTCGAAGCAAATGCAGACCAGCTCCATTATCGTTAATTTGGTAATAATCACCAAGCCAGCGTGCTAAGTTCTCTTCTTCGCAAAGTCGGTAATCAAGCCATGGACTATCACTTACTTGGAAATTGCTGATTTCGGCTCCCTGCTTTTGTTGTAAGAAGTTCCATTGCGGAGCTTGGAGGTAAGAACCCCCAAAATTCTGGACCTTGTTTTCAACTAATTCGTGGTAAAAGGAGAGGGGCACTTGCTCTTTGCTCCAAGAGGGAAAGGACACACTGTTTAAGGAGACTTTAGCAAAAAAGGAAAGGGGAAACACCAAACTCCAAACACTAAAAAACACCAAGCTTTTAGTCCCCTGTTGGTAATGCCAGTCCAATAACCCAATAAAAGCGACGAGGCCGAAGCAAAACCAATAAATCAGGGCTCGGTCAAAAGGAAACTTGAGGCCTAAAATCAGATGCCCTAGGGGGTAAAAAAGCGTAATCACTGTAAATGCCCATACCATCCATTGAGCTCCGGACCAAGATTCTTTTTGCCAAGGTTTGGTGGCTATAAAAGCCAGCAGAAAGAGGGCCGCAGGAGCCAAAAGAATATCGATGTTTATGGACTCAAAGAGCAGCATTTCTTTGAGGGACTCAAGGCTATCGCTGATGAAACCTGTTTCCCCACCATAGTAAAGTTGTTGATGTTCTTTTAGGCTAAAGGACCACCAAAGGGCAAAGGCCAAGGGGAGAAAAGCTAAAAAAGTTGCTCCCAATTTTGACAGGAGACTTCGCTGGGAAAGATGATAAATTACAGTACCACTCAAAAGCATCACCGCAATAAGGGGTAGGGCACTTACATTACTCAGTAAGCTCAAAAGGCTAAAAGCTATAAGCCATAAGAAAGCTTCCATTTTGCCAGAACGGAAAAAGCTTCTCAATTGCCAGAGAGCAGCAAATAGAAAAGCCAGCATTAAGCCATAGCCTCGTGCATAAGCAAAGAACTCTAATATAGCATGAAGGCTAAAAAACAGAATTAAAGTCCACCAGCGCAGGAAGGGACTTTTGAGGGTACTTAATAAGCGAAAAACGTAGTAAGCAAAAAGAGGAAAGGCAGCTAAATTGGCAAGGCGCAAGCTCCCTTCCGATAGCCCAAAAATTTGCGTTGAGAGCCAAGCTAAGCCCGAGTTTAAAAGATGATTATTGGCCGACCAGAAAGCGGTGCCAGGCCAAAAAGACCCATTCTTAATAAAAAGAAAATAGCTAGTAGCCTCGTCAAAAACCAGCGGATTCAAAAAGGCGCGAAGTATGAGATAGAGTCCCCAAAAGACGCTTAGAACAATAAAACTAAGTCGGTATGCCTTGCTTTCGGTCACCTTTTAAGACTGGCGAATCGTTCTTTGTTCTATTCGTTTTTCGTAGTCTACGCCTTGGAAAATACGCTGCACAAAGATGCCTGGAGTGTGAATTTCATTGGGATCTAGTTCACCCGCAGGCACTAATTCCTCCACTTCGGCAACTGTGATTTTTCCAGCCATAGCCATCAAGGGGTTAAAATTGCGCGCGGTTCCCTTAAAAATTAGGTTCCCAGCTTCGTCACCTTTCCAAGCCTTCACAAAGGCAAAATCGGGCGCGAAAGCATGCTCTAAAATATGAGGTTTGCCTTTAAACCAACGTACTTCCTTTCCTTCGGCAACTTCTGTTCCGTAACCGGCGGGGGTGTAGAAGGCGGGTATTCCCGCACCCGTTGCGCGGCATCTTTCGGCCAAGGTGCCTTGAGGAATTAATTCTACTTCAAGTTCACCGCTTAGCATTTGCTTTTCAAAAAGATCATTTTCACCCACATAGGAGCTGATCATTTTTTTAATCTGCCGTGTTTGCAACAGCAAGCCAAGTCCAAAGTCATCTACCCCAGCATTGTTGGAAATACAAGTAAGGCCGCTCACCCCTAGTTGACGGATGGCAGCGATGGAGTTTTCGGGGATTCCACAAAGTCCAAAGCCACCCAACATCAAGGTCATATCGTCTTGAAGTCCTTCTACGGCTATTTCTGCATTGCTAACTACTTTACGGATCATAGCGGTCGGAATTAAAATCAATAATTAAACTGTGGGTCGCCCAATTCGATGCTGGTCGAATCCTGACCTAAAGCGGTTTTATAGCGATCACAATTTAGTTCAATACTAAGAGGATCAATTGGTTTTTCAAAATCGGCTAAGGAAATCCCCAAGCTTGAATTGGCATAACATTTTTGCATGAAGAGTGCCCAAACCGGTAAAGCTACGGTTGCGCCTTGTCCATAATAGGTCGCGCCGAAATGTGCCGCGCGATCTTCACAGCCAGCCCAAACGCCCGTAATTAAATTAGGAACCATACCCATAAACCAACCATCAGAGTTGTTTTGGGTGGTTCCGGTTTTTCCGGCGATAGGGTTTTTAAAATCCCAAGGGAAGCCCGTTACTACGTCATTCATGTAAGTACCCCAAGACGCTCTTAAGCGCACCCCAGTACCACTAGTGGTAACCCCTTTCAATAAATCGGTCACCACATAGGCGTCTTGCTCACTCATTACTTCATTGGTCTGCGGGCTAAATTCTTGAAGAATAACGCCGTTTCGGTCCTCAATACGTGTCACGAATATGGGCTCGGTGTAAACCCCTTTATTGGCGAAAGTGGTGTAGGTACCGACCATATCGTAAATAGATAAATCCACGGTTCCCAGGGCAATAGAGGGCTGGGGGTCGATATCTCCCTCAACACCCATTTCACGCAAAAGGCGAATCACGGGCACGGGGCCAATTTGTTTCATGAGATAGGTCGTAACCGTATTCATAGAGTTGGCCAAAGCTGCCTTTAGTGTGAATACGCCTCCATACTCTTTATCCGAGTTTTCCGGACACCAGTCCTTTAAAAGATTAAACTGTCCTTTTTCGATACAGGTGCGAACATTCGGGACTTCAAAACAGGGTGAATAACCCTTTTGACGTATCGCTGTTGCGTAAACAAAGGGCTTAAAAAGAGAGCCTGCTTGTCGTTTACCCTGCTTTACATGGTCGTACTTAAAGTGGTTGAAATCGATTCCCCCTACCCATGCTTTGATAAAGCCTGTTTGGGGCTCCACAGATAACAAGCCTGCTTGGTAAAAATGCTTATAGTAGCGGATGGAGTCCATCGGTGATATTAGGGTATCGATATCCCCTTGCCAGGAGAAGATACTCATCGGCACGGGTGTATTAAAGACTTCATCGATACTGTCTTTAGAGGCTCCTAGTTTTTTTAGGTAGCGGTATCTTGGTGTGCGCCTTTTTGCTTGTTCTAATAATCGATCAATTTGATCTTGCGTCACCGAATGGAAAGGGGCACTACGGCGATTCTTTTCCATCTTAAAAAATACCCGCTGCAGATTACTCATGTGCTCGGTAACAGCTTCTTCGGCATAGGCCTGCATGCGGGAATCAATAGTGGTGTAGATTTTTAAACCATCCGTATACAAATTGTATTCACTGCCATCAGGTTTTGGATTTTCTGCTATCCACTCTTTCATGTACTGACGAAGATACTCTCTGAAGTAAGGGGCGATCCCATGCGTATGGCCTTGTCGACGAAAGTCGAGCTTGATCGGCTTAGCCTTTAATGTATCAAAGGCTTCCTGGGTAATCATTTCATTGCGAAGCATTTGCGCATATACTACATTTCTGCGGCGAATCATCCGCTCCATATTACGTCGAGGGTTGTAATAAGCAGGGTTCTTTGCCATGCCCACTAAAACAGCCGCTTGCTCTAGGCTTAAGCTATCGGTGGTGGTATTAAAGTAAATCGATGCAGCGGAACTAATACCTACAGCATTGTAGATGAAGTCGAGCTGATTAAAGTACATCGCAATAATTTCCTGCTTGGTGTATTGACGCTCAAGCTGAACGGCAATCACCCACTCCTTAAATTTTTGTGGAATACGCTCCCAAATATTGTCAGCCGTATTGGTAAAAAGCTGCTTTGCCAATTGCTGAGTGATAGTACTACCACCCCCTGCAGCACCCATACGTACAATCGCTCGAGCCAAGGCCTGGAAGTCGATGCCCGAATGCTCATAGAAGCGCTCGTCTTCGGTAGCCACCAGGGCGTTTACCAAGTGTGGTGAAAGATCCTCGTATTCTACGTGGGTGCGGTTATCCCGATAAAATTTACCCAATACTTCACGATCTGAAGAGATGATTTGGGTGGCGGTATTACTTTTTGGGTTTTCAATTTCCTCAAAACTCGGTAAGGGCCCAAAAACTCCCATAGCTGCTAATGCAACTATGGTTACAATGCCTAAAACTCCTGCGCTAAACAGGAGCCAAAAGGCTTTTACCAGTCCTCTAAAGTCTAATTTTTTAGGGGTTTTCTTCTTCGCCATAAGTGTTCTTATAGATCGTAAGGCCAACATCTTCAATCCCTGGTAAAGGGTCCATTCGCATGGCTTGAATAAATTCAAATCGATAGGTACCCGCGCGGTTAAACCTCAGCGGCTCCTTTCTGTAAACGCGGGTAAACGTTTTTAATTCTCCAACGCCTTCACCTAGCCAACGCCCATAAGCATCGGCCATTTTAAATTCAACCGTATCGCTGTACTCTAATCCCTCCTCCGAATAAATCTTGCGGAAGAGAAATAGATTAGCATAGGGGTATTTATCGTTAGCTCTCAGGTTCACCAAAATGGGATAACTGCTAAGCGTATCTTCAATTTCTACTTCAAAGCTTGCGAGGCTATCAGCATACCATGTACCTTCCTTTACTTCGAGGTAGGACTCGTAATACGGACGTTCCCCGCAGGAACTAATAAGGAACAAGCCTAAAAGAGCAATAAGGTAGCTCAGCTTAGTCATTTTTTCCTCCCTTATTTTGATCGCCGCTGTTGCGCGGTTTGCGACGACGGTTTCGGTTAGTATTACGACCCGCGCTAGGCTTGCTCTTAGCCTCCGCTGAAGTATCTCCTTGAGGCTTTGTATTTCCGGAAGAACGCTTCGAGCCACCCCCGGTTGCTTTCCCTTGTCCTTGTCCTTGTCCTTGCCCCTGCCCCTGCGCCTTTGCTTGAGGCCTGCCTTTGCGACGTTTGTTGCGCCCTCGATTGGAACTCGTGCCCTTATTATCAAAGCGGGTAAGCTCATCTTGGCCTACTACATTTTCGTAAGCGGGAATATTCTCGCTGGGTTTATTGGCGTCAAAATGTTTAAGATCCTCCGGCTTTTCACCTTTTTCATTCATCTCCATGATCTTCTTCACATCTGACAGACCAACGGCTACCCATTCGTTTCTTTCGTCGGGTAAAGAATACCAAAGAATCTCTTTAAAAATATCCATCTTTTGGAAGTAGGCTCTTCCTGCCTTAGTTTCCAGATGCTTACTCGTATCCGGGAAATTCTTGAGTGCGTCCAAATAAGAGTCGAGCTCATAATTTAAACAACACTTAAGCTTGCCGCACTGTCCTGCCAACTTAGTTGGGTTAAGCGATAATTGCTGATAACGTGCGGCGGAAGTATTAACCGAACGGAAATCGGTGAGCCAGGTGCTGCAACATAATTCTCGCCCGCAGGAGCCAATACCACCAATTTTGCCTGCCTCTTGACGCGTACCAATTTGACGCATCTCTACCCTAATTTTAAATTCGGAGGCTAAAATTTTAATGAGTTCACGGAAATCAACCCTGGCATCGGCGATATAGTAGAAGGTGGCCTTGGCATTATCGCCTTGGTATTCCACATCACTAAGCTTCATGTCCAAATTCAGGTCTTTAACAATCTCCCGAGTTCGTATTAAGGTGGCCGATTCACGGTCTTGAGCTTCCTTCCAGAGGTCGATGTCGCGCTGACTTGCCTTTCGGTATAATTTGCGAACATCGGGCGACTCTGGCTTAAGCTTGCGTTTATTCATTTGCAAGCGCACCAACTCCCCGGTTAGAGAAACGGCACCAATATCATGACCAGGGCTGCCTTCCACGGCGACCACGTCTCCCATGTAGAGCTTAAGGTCATTTACATTTTTATAATATTCCTTGCGGCCGTTTTTAAAACGGACTTCTATACAATCAAAGGGCAATACATTCCCTGGGAGCTCCATATCGCTCAACCAATCGAATACCGTTTGCTTTTCGCATCCTTTTACCCCGCAAGAACCATTATTGCGACAACCTTTGGGTATCCCAGAGGTGCTACAACTTCCACATCCCATCTATAATCTTTTTTGGTTCATTTTAATATGCGAATCCTCGCAAAGATACCATTTCACAATTTGCATTTTTCAGGGCCTTGCCATCATTTTTGGCTACTTTTAACGTTTCAATTTATCCAGGAAAATTTCGAATGACAAAAAGCATCTGGATTGGCTTACTCTGCCTCCCCTTTTTTCTCCAAGCTCAGGTTTCCAATAACCTTGGTGTATGGGTAGACCATTTACCCTATGCCAAGTCGGTTGATATTTATGAAGAAGGCGGTGTAGCCTTCGTGGCTACCGAACAGGGAATGTACCGTTACGAACTTGTAGATCGCAGCATTAATAGGGTTTCTAAGGTAAATGGATTAAGTGATGTAGGTTTAAGCTGTTTGGCCTACAGTGAGCGCTATGACCTCTACTTAATAGGTTATGAAAATGGGAATATGGACATTTATGAAAATGGCGAAGTAACTAGTTTCCCAGACTTGCGTCTTTCCTCCAATTACAGCGGCTTAAAACAAATTAATCACATTCATGTCCTCGATTCTGTAGCCTATATCGCAACTAATTTTGGAATCCTTTCCTACGATATCGCGGCTGGTTTGGTGCGAGAAACCTATATCATTGGTGCTAATGGCAATACCTTGGCGGTGAGTCAGGTCGAAAATGATGATGATACCTTATACGCGGCCACACCAGACGGACTCTATAAAGCGCCTTTAAATAGTGCTAAGTTTTTCTTTGAAAACTGGAAGAGGGATCCGGCTATGAGCCGAGAGATTGATAAGCTAGCTTATTTTGATGGGAAGCTTTTTGTGAACCGAAATATACCCCCCAACGGCGACTCTATTTACTATCGAGATGCTTCAGGACAATGGCAATTTTTTACAGAAAACGAAGTCGCCGATAACCGCGATTTACGCGAGTCACAAGGAGCCTTAGTGGTGGTTAATAATTTTAGCGCACGGGCTTACGACACCAACTTCGACTTTATCAAAAACTGGAACAGCACTACGGTTGGCGACACCGCCTTTAATCCGGTAGCGGCGGTGATGGGCTCTAATCCCAATAACTTTTGGATTGCGGATGCTGAAAATGGAATTTTCCATGTCTTTCAAATTTTCCCTTTTTCAGTAGTTCCCAATAGTCCTCGAACGAAAAACAATCTACGTCTTCAGCAAGAAGAGGGCACGATTTGGGTGGCCCCAGGAGGGCTAGACGCCGTTGGAACCCCCCAGTTTAATGGAGAAGGCTTTTTCCGTTTAAACGGATTGGATTGGACCAATTTTAACCGAGAGGCCTTTGGCGATTACAATGATATTATTGACATTTTGCCACATCCTACTGAGCTTAATCGGATTTACGCATCTTCCTATGGTTCGGGTATCTTAGAGCTAGAAGTGTCCGAGGATCAGCTAAACTTAATCCGAATCATTAATGAGGCTTCCACCGGAGGAGCCCTGCCTTCTATTCAAGGTAGTGGTGCGCATCGTAATGCAGACATGGAACCTGATGCCGATGGAAATATTTGGTTCACGAATGCCTTAACCGATCGTCCTTTAGGAGTCATTCGCCCTGATGGAAGCGTTCAGAGTTATTCGCTTGGCGCTAGTGGGAGTGGGGCCAATGTACTTAAAATTATGGTTACAACTACCGGTCAGGTTTGGATGCAAGACCGTAATAATGGCGTTTTTGTGGTTCGATTGGAAGAAGGGCAACCGGCAGAAGTGGCTAAGCTAAGCTCTTCAGAAGGGAGTGGTAATTTACCATCGGCAACAGTTTTATCCTTTGCGGAAGACCAAGATGGTGAGATTTGGATTGGAACCAATGAGGGTTTAGCCGTTCTGTTTTCACCTGAAAATATCTTTGAGGCAAACCGAAGCTATGATGCTTCTATTATTGTAATCGATGAGGATGGGGATGGCAATGGCGAAAGGGTGCTGGGATCCGAATCGATCACCGATATTGAAGTGGATGGAAGTAATAAGAAGTGGTTTGCCACCAGTAATTCGGGTGCCTTTTATACCAATGAAAATGGACGTGTACAGCTTTTGCGCTTTTCCAGCGAAAACAGCCCTCTACCCAGTAATAACCTCTTAGATATTGAAATTGACGACCTTACAGGGATGGTCTATTTTGGTAGCGATGAAGGTATTGTTTCTTACCAAGGGCAAGCAACGGCCGGCGAGGAAACGATGAGTGATGTGTTCGCTTATCCCAATCCAGTGCCGCCCGAATATGGTGGTCCAATCCTCATTCGTGGATTGGTAACCAATGCCCAGGTAAAAATCACCGATTTAGAAGGCAATATTGTCTTCGAAACCATCGCCGAAGGGGGTCAGGCTATTTGGTCGGGCAATAATTTCGATGGCCAAAGAGTACGCTCGGGAATTTACTTGGCTTTAATCACTGATGATTTGGGACTCAATACGGAGGTCACCAAGATTATGATATTAAACTAATGCTGAAGACGGAGCAGGCCTTGGTTTTACGCACAACACCCTACGGTGATAAGCGCGTAATTATCAATGTGTATGCGCCAACAGTCGGCCGCTTGGGTTTGATTGCCAGTTTATCCAAGAAGTCCACCAAAGGGTTGAAGCCGGCTCATTTTCAGGCCCTGCAAGCCCTAGAGCTAGTCTATCAAGAAAACTCAAAAGGAGAACTAAAAGCTTTAAGAGAAGCTCGAATACTCTATCCTTATCAGCAAGTTTATTTTGATCCGGTTAAGTCCTGTTTGAGTCTGTTTATGGCCGAGTTTCTGCAAAAGGTCTTGAACGATGAAGAGGGGAACCCTTCCATGTTTCAATTTATTTTAGACGCTATACGCGATTTGGATAAAGCCGAAAAGGGGTTATCAAACTTTCACCTCGTTTTTTTAATGCGCCTAACATCCTACTTAGGTATTCAGCCTCATTTGGAAGGAGTAGGCGCTTATTTGGATTTATTGCAAGGTGAGTTGGCACTAGAGACTCCTCATCATCCTTATTTTGTTGCAGGAGAAGAGCTTGATCTATGGAAAGCCTTGCAAAACCTAGAGTGGCAGCAATGGCAGGAGTTTTCATTTAAAGGCAATACCCTACGCCGGCAAGCTTTGGATAATATGATACATTATTTTCGATTGCAGTTGCACGATTTCGGTCCCTTAAAGTCGATGACGGTGCTGCGTGAAATCCTAGCTTAGCGTATTCGTAGCTCGCGAATCAAGCTTTCCAGCTCAAAAAGGCTTTTTCGCTTTTTCTTTTCTGGAGCTAGCATGAAAGTGTCAACGTAAATCATGCGGCCATTCTCTTCATCATAAATGGTATAGCTCACAAAAGGACCTCCCATAATATCGCCCACTGTTCGCCAAAGACCGCGAGTTTCAAGAGCAAATCGATTTTGAAATTCGGTAGCTTCAATTTGAGGCTTAATGAGGTCTTCTACCTTCATGTAACTTCCTTCACGAGACCCTGGAACATAGAGCTTGGTGATGCTATCTCTTAGTGGAATAATATTGTTGCCAATAATCGCTTCCTCGGCGGGTAATTCGCTAACATGGATGATAATACCATTGTCGCTGCGCGTGGTGCGTTTCCAATAAACCACTAAGTCCTCTTCTGCCACACTAATGCTAAAGTCTCGAGGTATATCTAGCTGTAAACCATGCTTTTCAAAAAACTCAGGATACTCTTTCTGGCTAAGCGGTTTTAACTTGCCGCTCAAGCGCTTTGACTCTTGAGCGGTAATGAGTTCGTCCAGTGATTTGTTGTTGCGCAAAATCATTTTACGCAGGGCCATTTCATCTTCTGCCTGAAAAAAGGCAACCAGTTGACCTTTTGCCCAGCGGTTCTTCTCAACGCTGTAATAGGCGCTATCATCAACCGCTAAGCTTACTACATAACGTGTTCTTTGAAGAAGCTCACTAAATTGGCGAGGATTAACCTGGCGCACCGTATAGAGCGGCTCAGGCTGAGGTAGCCCATAAGTCATGGCTGTAAAATGACTTTGAAAGGCCCTCCCTGCAGTACCGTTCCAAACTTTGTCTTCCGCTACTACCAAGATGTCTAAAATTCCACCATTTGCGGCTGGCAGCGTATTGCTATTGAACAGCCGATCAATTGTAGATTCCCCATCCTCGCTATTGGTATTCTGACAAGAAATTAAGCCGAACAAGGCCAAGCCTAGAGTTAAAAGGAAGATGGGGAAGCGATTCATTAGCCTTCAGGATAAATTTTCAAAGTCATGCCTGGCTTTAAGCTTCGAGCATTTCGGATACCATTCCAGGACATAATATTTTGGGCACTTACACCCGGGTATTTTTTAGCAATCGAGTAAAAGGTCTCTCCATTGCGTACTTGGTAATTTTCATAGTCACCTTCAGGGCTGGAAACTGTTCTTTTCGTGCTTTTCTTTACTGTGTTTTTAGGTTCTACAGAGCTGCTAGAAGCGACTGTAGTCTTAGGTAAACGACGAGGATAAATAGTTAGTCTTTGTCCAACGCGAATAGTGTTTCCGCGTAAGCCATTCCAACGACGAATACTAGACACCCCGACCCCGTATTTCTCGGCAATCGTGCCTAAAACTTCTCCCCTTTGTACTTTATGACGAATGCGATCATTCATCTGAACAAGAGCTGGAGCTGCCTTTTGGTTTTGCTTGAAGTGGGCCTCAGCAATCTTATAAATAGAGTCTTCATTGGCGATAAACAGCCCTACTTTTTCAGAAGGAAGGATCAAATGATATTCCTTGTCTTTTACCTTAGGGATTACTTTATAGCGGTAGGCGGGATTGAGAAACTCCAATTCTTCTTGACTCATATCTATTAAGGAAGCAAGCTGCTCAAAACTCACTTTTTCCTTAACCATTACCGTATCGGTGCTGAAATAAGAAGGCTTGATTTCGGAAGGGAAAATAAGGTGATCCTCATGGTAATTCATGATGTAATTTACCGCTATAAAGGCAGGCACGTAGCCAGCTGTTTCACGGGGTAAAAACGGGCGAATCGACCAATAATTAGTTTGACCTCCCGATCTACGAATGGCTTTATTTACATTGCCAGGACCCGAGTTATAGGCCGCCAAAGCCAAATTCCAATCGCCGAAAATCCCATAAAGCGTAGTCAGGTATTTGCAGGCCGCTTCCGTGGCTTTAATAGGATCATTACGCTCGTCTACATAGCTGTTAACACTAAGGCCATTTAATTTCCCAGTAGAGTACATAAATTGCCAAAGACCTGCGGCACCCACCCAGGAACGAGCGGTTGGGTTAAGGGCGGATTCTACAACGGCTAAATATTTTAATTCGAGCGGCATGTCGTATTTATCCAAAGCTTGCTCGAACATAGGAAAGTAAAAATTGGCTAAGCCTAACATCCGACTTACCTGCTCGCGGCGGCGCTTGGAATATAAGTCGATGTAATTTCGAACCACAGAATTGTACTCAAGATCCATCGGGGTTAAAGCATTTAACTCTGCAATGCGGGCCTCGTAAATGCTATCGTGAACATCTGGCACCATGCTCGCATTTAAAACGGTGCTATCGCCATCGTTTTCGAAGGAAACAAGACTACTATCCTGAAAGAAATTACTGAATAATAAGCTGTCTAAACGCGCAGCTAAAGGGTGATCTTGAAGATCAATTTCTTCGAGGCTTAATGTTTTGGGCTTCGGAATCGTGTCCGTATCTCCCTTTTGGGGTCCTGTAGCAAAAATAGCCCCCGGAAGAATTAGTGCTTTAAGCGTTGTTAGTAATAGCCTACGTTTCATGAATATTGAAGAATTATTGCCAATGGCAAAAGGTACGCAAAAAATACACACCTGATTAATGCTGATAACGAGATTTTTAACGTCTAATTGTGAACTATTGTTTTCACAAAGGACAACAGCTCAGCCTCTTTAAACCGTGGTGCGGTGAATTGCATACCTAAAGGTAAGCCATTATCATGCTTGGAAAGAGGTAAACTTATGGAGGGGCAACCCGTGATATTGGCATGCACCGTAAAGATGTCTTCCAAATACATTTGAGTTGGGTCACTTTCTACTTGGTCGATACGGAAAGCGGTATGTGGCGTGGTTGGCGAGAAGATGAAGTCAAATTCATCAAAAATCTCATTGGTCTTATCCTGAACTAGGCGACGCGCTTTTTGCGCTTTACCATAATAGGCGTCATAGTAGCCGCTGCTAAGTACAAAAGTTCCCAAAAGGATTCGACGTTTAACTTCAGTGCCAAAACCTTCAGTTCGTGAAAGTTTGTAGGTGCTTTCTAAGTCATGCGCGTTTTCGCTGCGGTAGCCAAAGTGGATTCCATCGTAGCGCGCTAAATTACTCGAAGCTTCTGCTGTAGTTAGGATGTAGTAAACAGGAACCATGGTGTCTAAGAAAGGAAAGTCGATTCCTTTCACTTCATGTCCTTGTTCCTCCAATTCCTTTATTACTTTTTCACTTTCCTCACGAACTTTTGGGTCGAGCTGCGCACTTTCCAAAGCATCTTTAAAGTAGGCAATTCGCAGTTTTTTAGGAAGTTCTGCCGTTTCTACTTTTTCTACTTCTCGGCGGCTTACCGTATTGTCGTAACTGTCTGGTCCGGCAATTACCTCGTAAATAGAAGCAATATCTTCGGCACTGCGTGCAAAGGGACCAATCTGATCAAAGCTTGAGGCAAAGGCAATTAGCCCATGACGCGACACGCGACCGTAGGTTGGCTTAAAGCCGTAAATCCCCGTGAAACTGGCTGGTTGTCGAATAGAACCACCGGTGTCGCTACCTAATGCCGCCAAGCAAAGCCCAGCTGCCACAGCTGCTGCTGATCCACCTGAAGAGCCACCGGGAACATAATCTTTATTCAATGGGTTTTTAACCGGGCCGTGGTGGCTGAATCGGTTGGAAGACCCCATGGCAAATTCATCACAGTTAAGGCGCCCAATAATGATGGCATCTTCTTCCAACAGACGCTCCACGACAGTGGCGGAGAAGAGAGAGTTGAAGCCTTCCAGTATTTTCGAGGCGGCGCTAACAGGATGATCTTTGTAAACAATATTATCCTTGATACCGATTACCATTCCCGCTAATTTGCCCGCTGTGCCATGCTTTATTTTAGCATCGATAACCGTTGCGCGGCTGCGAGCATCGTGGGCATAAACATCTACAAAAGCATTGAGGTCTTCATGGGCCTCGATGCGTTTCAAGTAATCCTCAATTAAAGAGACACAGTTAATTGTACCGTCGTTTAAGTCGGCCTGAATGTCGCTGAGCTTGTGGTAATCCTTCAAGGGTACAGAGATTTTAGTCCTTTGTTTTTGGTTTTTCGTCTTCGTCTTCTTTTACGGCATCTTTAAATTCTTTAATACCGCCGCCAAGACCACGCATCAATTCGGGAATTTTACGACCACCGAAAAGCAAGAGTACTAAGGCTACGATTAAAATAATCTGCCAAGGACCAACCATGCCTAATAGGATTGCTGACATTGTCATTTTTTGCATTTTTATTGAGCGGCAAAGGTATTAAATTAACGGCTTGCTCAAGATTTCTCCATGGCTTTGATTCGCTTACAGGCTTGCTGTTCATTTGTGCAATTGGATGGAATGACTATGCATGGGTTAATCTTTTCCCAATGCGCCCCCAATATTGTATCTTCGATGCCTCAAGCCTGAACATGGAGAACATCATAGAATTGAGCCAGATTACTCGAGATTTCCCACTTGGTAATCAGGTCGTAAAGGTGCTTAAGGGCATCGATCTGCAAATACAGAAAAACGAATACGTCGCCCTGATGGGCCCTTCGGGAAGTGGGAAATCCACCCTGATGAATTTATTAGGATGCTTGGATACCCCAACTTCGGGCTCCTACATTCTCAATGGCAAAGATGTAAGCCGCATGACGGATAATGACTTGGCCGAGGTGCGGAATAAAGAAATTGGTTTCGTTTTTCAAACCTTTAATCTTTTGCCACGGAGTACCGCCCTCGAAAACGTGAGTCTCCCATTGGTATATGCGGGTATGAGTCCAGTGCAGCGTAATGAAAGAGCACGAGAAGTTTTAGACCAAGTAGCTTTGAGCGACCGTATCGATCACCGCCCGAATCAGTTATCGGGGGGTCAGCGTCAGCGGGTAGCGGTTGCAAGGGCTCTAGTTAATCACCCTTCGATCATTTTAGCGGATGAACCAACGGGTAACCTCGACTCGAAAACCTCCATAGAGATCATGAAGCTTTTTAGTGATATTCATGCTTTAGGTAACACCGTAATTCTTGTAACGCACGAAGAAGATATTGCTCAGCACGCGAAGCGTATTATTCGCTTGCGCGATGGGCAAATCGAATCCGATGAAATGAATGCTTAATGGATTTAAACCTCTCTCAAAAACACGCCCTAGTATGCGGTAGTAGTGATGGTATTGGAAAGGCAGCCGCCGAAGAATTAGCCCGAATGGGGGCAACCATTTGCTTGCTAGCCCGCAATGAAAATAAATTGGCAAAGGTGGCTCAAGAGCTCAGCACGGCTCATGGTCAGAAGCACCATTATTTGGTGGCCGATTTCGATGATTTAGTGTCTTTGGAAGCCGTCTTAAATGATGCTTTGCAAAAACATCCGCCCTTCAATATTTTAGTGAATAATACCGGCGGACCTCCCGCTGGCCCTGCGCATAAAGCAGATTTAGAAGAATATATTACTGCTTTTCGACGTCACCTTTTGGCTAACCAACTCATCACAAAAACCATCCTACCAGGCATGGAGAGTAGTGCTTATGGGCGAATCATTAATGTAATAAGTACCTCAGTAAAAGCGCCTTTGCCAAACTTAGGAGTAAGTAATACGATTAGGGGATCAGTGGCCAATTGGGCCAAAACCCTTTCGCGCGAATTGGGACCAAAGGGCATTACCGTTAATAATGTACTACCTGGGGCTACGCAAACGGGTCGACTCACGAGCATCATTAGTAATAAGGCCCAAAAAACAGGTCGCCCCGAGTCGGAAGTAGAGGCCGAGATGTGTGCTGAGATTCCTTTGGCGCGATTTGCCGCTCCTGCAGAAGTGGCCAATGCCATTGCTTTCCTCGCTTCACCGGCTGCTGCTTATATCAGTGGTATTAATGTTCCCGTGGATGGCGGGCGAACCCCAAACTTATAAGGATGGAAAAGATTGCCAATTATATCGGTGGTCAATTAATAGCTCCTGTAGATGGGGCTTACATTGATAATATTGAGCCTGCAACTGGGCAAGTCTATTCACTGATTCCAAGGTCTAATGTCTCCGATGTTGATTTAGCGGTGAAAGCCGCCGAAGAGGCCTTTCCGACATGGTCCAGACTTTCGAATGCCGAGCGCAGCAAACATCTTATGGCGGTTAGCCAACGTATTGGTGAAAAATTAGATGAATTAGCCCTAGCTGAAAGTCGAGATAATGGCAAGCCTTTAAAATTAGCTAAAGCAGTAGATATTCCCAGAGCGCGCGACAACTTCGGCTTTTACGCCACGGCCATATTGCATCAAGAGGATGAGTTTCATAATATGGGAGAGAAAGGTTTTAACTATACCCTTCGTCAGCCTTTAGGAACAGTTGCCTGCATTTCTCCATGGAACTTACCCTTGTATTTATTTACTTGGAAAATTGCCCCTGCATTGGCTTCCGGAAATTGCGTGGTAGCCAAGCCATCGGAGGTAACACCTTTTACAGCTTACCTTCTTTCCCAAATTTGCATAGAAGTGGGCTTTCCAGCAGGGGTCCTCAATATTGTACATGGCTTGGGCGCCGAAACGGGCCAGGCTATGGTAGAGCATGATCACGTTAAAGCGATATCCTTTACAGGCGGTACTGTAACGGGAGCGCGAATTGCCGCGATAGCCGCGCCGCGTTTTAAGAAGATGTCGTTGGAACTTGGCGGAAAGAATCCAAACATCATTTTTGAGGATTGCGATTTTGATCGAGCGGTTAAAACCAGTGTTCGAGCATCCTTTGCCAACCAAGGGCAAATCTGTCTTTGTGGCAGTCGCATTTTTGTGCAAGCTTCTATTTACGACAAGTTTAAAGAAGCTTTTGTAGAGCGCGTAAAAGGTCTAAAAGTGGGGCCTCCGCAGGAGGCTGACTCAAGGATGGGTGCCGTTGTGTCGAAACCACACATGGAAAAGATTCTATCCTATATCGACCTCGCCGTTGAAGAAGGAGGAACCATTTTGCATGGTGGAAAGCGCCTTCAAATGCCGGCTCCCTATGAGGAGGGCTATTTCTTGGAGCCGACCGTTATAGAGGGACTCAGCTATGATTGTCGGGTTAATCAAGAGGAAGTTTTCGGGCCTGTGGTAACGCTTACTCCTTTTGAAACGGAAGAAGAAGTTCTTATGATGGCCAATAGCACCGAGTACGGCCTTGCTTGCACGGTGTTTACCCAAGATTTAAATAAAGCCCATCGGATTGCTAAAGAAGTTCACAGCGGAATAGTTTGGATTAATGATTGGTTGGTACGCGATTTGCGAACTCCTTTTGGTGGAATGAAGAATAGCGGGGTGGGTCGCGAAGGTGGTTTTGAAGCCCTGAAATTCTTCACAGAAGCTAAAAATGTTTGTTTTAACTTTTAATTTGAGCCTTTGCTCATCCCAAAATGCAGCTTAAGGAAGTAGACGTTGTTGAAGATATTAGTCCGGAGGAATTTTATCAGAAATACGTTAAGACTTTAACTCCGGTAAAACTGAAGAATTATGCCCAAGATTGGGCAGCGCCCAGCAAGTGGACATATGATTTCTTGCGTCAAAAGGCAGGGCATCATAAAGTGAAATTACACGGTGCCTGGCAGGACAATGAGCCTACCCGTATTGAAATGCCACCGGTTAAAGAAGTGCCCTTTTCGGAGTACTTAGATATGCTCGAAAAGGATGTGCCTTCCGACCTCCGCATTTTCCTTTTTAATCTCTTTAAGTTGGAGCCCGATTTGCTGGATGACTTCGACTATCCACCCCTCATGGAGGGCTATTTGGAAGATTATCCCTACATGTTTTTTGGTGCTGCGGGATCGGATGTTCGAATGCATTACGACATCGATTTATCGAATGTGTTTATTACTCAGTTTGGAGGAACAAAGCGCATTACTTTATTCGATCAAAACCAAACGAAGTACCTCTATAAGCTGCCCTTTACCACCCACAGTGCTGCCGATATTGGTAATCCCGATTACGATAAATTCCCTGCTCTAAAGTTAGCCCAGGGCTGGCAAACGGACTTGCTGCCCGGTGAGACTTTGTTTATGCCCAGTGGAATCTGGCATTATATCCAATATTTAGATGGCTCCTTTTCTCTAAGTCTGCGGACCCTCAATCCTACCCGAATGGGTAAACTTCAAGGGGCCTACAATGTCTTTGTGATTCGGAAATTGGACGAGTACTTTAATAAGTTTTATAAAAATACTTGGAGCGACTACAAGCTAAAGAAGGCAATAGAACGGACCAATGAAATCGTGGCCGAAAGAGAGGCCGACCGTTTGAAATAAAAGACTTTGTAAATAAAGGCGCCCCTTTTTTATCTTAGGGAAAACTTTAGCCTTGCAACGAATCCCTTCCATTCATAAATATTGCAACCGTTGGTGCGAGCGCTGCCCTTTTCAAGGGCGCTGCGGTTTTTATCTTGCGCAGCAAGAGGGATCCGCTGAAATTGACTGGAGTGAAGGGCTTGAGGAAAAAATAGCATCCGCTCGGCCGCACCCTTTTCAAGCACTCGACTTGGAAGAAGCTGAGTCCCTGCAAAAACGATGGCAAGCTCGGGAAAAGGCAGGTCCTTTTGACTTGGAAAAAGCACCTTTAAAATTGTTCTATAAAAATTGGCAAAAACAATATGCCGGTTTTCTTAAAGAGCTAAAGCAGACTAAGGCGGTGCAAGAACTTGAGAAAATGGCCTTCTTGGAGCAGAAGGAAATCTTGATATTGGACAATGCTTTACAGGTTTTAAAGCACTATCAGCGTTTTGTTGGGCCAAAGATTACCCGAGCCCTAGGGGGTAAACACGATGAATTGAATATGGCAAGTTCGCTGCAAAGTGATTGTAATGGAAGTGCGAAAGTTGCTGTTTTGGCCTTAAAACACATTCGCTTGGCCCTAGAAGATATTGTAGACCTAGGAATCACCTCAAAGGATCCGTTGATTGAATTTCTTGGCAACACCAATCGTATAATTAAGCTGATGTATTTCGACTTTCCAGATATGGATCAATTTCAAAGACCGGGATTTGATGATCTCTCGGAGCCTCGCAGAAACGGGGCATTTTAATTCAATCGAGACTTAGGTAATAATCTGACGATTAAACTCAAGGGCTTTATCCACCCAGAAATCCAAGTCTTCTTCCGAGTCAAAGCCTTCGGGATTAATAAATAAAAAGCCGCGCATCACTTTTCCAGTAAAGTCCATTTCACGACTACCATGCTTAAAAACCAACTGATCGTGACTTGCTTTGCCAACACGCACCATGAGTCGGTCTTGCCCGGTGCTTTTGTCGATATCTATTCCCACGCACATTTTATCGTTTACCATAAAGATGAGACCGCCCATCATTTTCTTTTCATCGGTAATGTTGTGAGCTTGCAACCTTCTCCGGATGCGCTCTGCTTGGTAGTCGCTGTAGGCCATAATCTAAGGTCGATTCGTTAGGTTTTGGATTAGTAGAAGTGCAATCGGTAAAAGGGAAAAAAGCCGAAGGCTGTTTTACCAGCAAGAAAAATTAAGAAGGAAGAGACCCCGAAAGTAAGGGCTAATGCTAAGGCAGCAATTTTGCGGGTTTTGGTAATGCAGGTAAAGCAATAATCCAAATGCTCCTTCATCTCAAAGCGTGCGTCTGGTGTGGAATGAAAGACTTCACCAATTTCGGCCATAAGCTCGGGGCTAGAGGAATGGTAGTTTTCGCAGGTGCTCAAGTCGTTTTCCCCCCATCGCTTCATTCTATCTAGTTGGTTTTTAGCGGAATTTATAGCGATGGTGAAAACCCAAGTCTTTAAGCTCGCTCTCTCAGGCTTGAAAGAGCTTATGTTACTGGAGGCCTTTATATAGCTTTCTTGCACCAGATCTTCGGCATCTTCCTTGATGCTTACCATCCTATAAAGAAAGCTTTTTAACTCATCCTGAAAACCAAGGAACTCGGTTTGAAATTCTTCTGGGGTCATATAATAGGTTTTAGTCTGGTGGTCGTAGTTTTAATTAGCCAAATGCATCCTTTCCCAAAGGAAATTTAAATGGGATACATATTCATTTAAGCTCGAAGTATCTTCTCCATTTTCTTCCCTTTGGCCAATTCATCCACCAGCTTGTCTAGGTAACGCACCTGTTGGGTGAGCGGAAATTCAATCTCTTCCACGCGGTAGCCGCAAATAACTCCCTTAATAAGGCTTGCATTTGGGTTTAGATTTGCTTGGTTAAAGAAAGATTCAAAGCTGGCTTTTTCGCCTATTAATCGGTCTAGGTCACTATCCGAAAAGCCAGTAAGCCATGAGATAACTTGGTGCAACTCTTCCTTAGTTCTTCCTTTCTTTTCCACTTTTGTGAGGTAGTGGGGGTAAACCGAGGCAAAGCTCATTTTGGCGATTCGGTCATTCTGGGCAGCGGTAACTTTCATGGTATTGGAATTCAAGAAACTCTAAAATACGAATTCAAATGAAACCTCTAGTCTTCACCCCTTTTGTAAGCTCCTAAGCCAGTGTTCTCCCTGTATGGGGTCCCGAATTTCCTTTAGAAAAAGCCACCTTTAGAAACTGAAGGAACCAGAAAGGCGGTTTTTCTCAAAACAACGAGGGCTTACTTCAGATAAAAGCTAGTGTCGCGAAAACTTCGATTATCATCCTCATCCACGCAGAGCACCTCAATTAGATGCTGGCCTCCAAAATTGGAGCTAAAGGGAGTGTCAACGGTAAAGCTTAATTCTTGGCTGAGACCATTTAAGAAAAAGGTGGTTTCGTAGTAAAGGGTGTCACCGGGCTTTTGCAGCTTTACTTCGGAGTAGAGCAATCCATTGTTATCGCTAAGTAATATGCGCACGGGAATGGGAGCCGATAGACTTAAGGTGTCGGAGGGTGATATCAGGCTAATCTCCGGAGCAATACCTCGGCTGTCATCATTGGTGCTCCCGCAACTGGCGAGGCCTAAAATGAGGCTCAGGACCAATAGAATTTTAATCTTCATTATCGGCTTGGTCTAAAAGTTTAGAATCAATTTCCTTACTGCTTTTTTGGGCTCCTAATTCGCGTAGCTTTTGGGCTCGGCGCATCAAGTTTCCTCGACCATCAACCAATTTATTCATGGCATCATCGTAGGTTTTACGAGCAGTGGCCATTTGGGTGCCCAGTTTTAATAAATCTTCACTAAAGTTGGCAAACTTGTCGTACATGTCTCCTGCCTGCCTGGCAATCTCATCCGCGTTTTTATTTTGAGCATCTTGGCGCCAGATGTAGCCAATGGTGCGTAAAGTGGCCAAAAGAGTAGAGGTACTTACCAAAACTATGTTCTTTCGCAGGGCTTTTTCAAACAGCTGATTATCCTCACGGAAGGCTAAGTTTAAGGCTGGCTCGTTGGCCACAAAAAGCAATACATAGTCGGGACTATTAGCTCCTTTAAGGTCGGGGTAATTCTTCGCGCTTAACTGATCAATGTGACTCGACAAACTGGCCAAGTGGGCCTTCAGTTGCAGCGACTTTTCAGCCTCATCTTCGGCCTCCACATATCGAGCATAAGCCGTTAGTGAAACCTTAGAATCTAAGATCAAATGCTTACCATCGGGTAGTTTGATGAGATAATCGGGTCTTTGGTTTTTGCCATCTTCGGTCTTGAAGCTTACCTCCTTGCCGTAGTGCAGGTCTTTTTCTAAACCGGCCGCATTGAGGATTTTTTCCAATTGCAGCTCACCCCAATTTCCCTGGGTTTTGCTTTCTCCACGAAGAGCTTTGGTTAAACTGCGGGCCTCATCGCCTAAGCTTTGGTTTAGCTCCTTGAGATTTTTAAGCTGCTCAATAAGGGTGGCATTGCGTCTTTCGTCGGCCGTATTACTGTCTTCCACCTTAGTTTGAAACTCCTTTATTTTCTCGCTGAGCGGTTTCAGCAGACTTTCAATATTCTCTTTATTCTGAAGGGTAAACTTCTGGGATTTCTCTTCCAAAATGCCCTGCGCCAAGTTTTTAAATTCTTCGCTAAAGCGTTTTTGCAAATCGGCTAGGTCTTTTTCTTGGCGACTCAGTTTCTCGCGCTCGGATTGCAATTGGCTCTCCAACTGGCTCTGCACTCGAATGGCATCCTTTTCCTGAAGCGTGAACTTATCGACTTGGGCGAGTAGGTTTTCGGCCTTAGACTGGGCCTCGCGCAACTTTTCCTCCGAAATAGCTACTTGGGTTTCCAATTGATTAAGGGTCTCTAAATGTTGGGTTTGTGGTCGGTTTTTAAGCACCATCCAGGCCAAACCAAAACCAATTACGAAAGCAAGAATAATGGATAAGTAAAGCATTAGGCGACGTAGATTTCGTAGAGCCCAAAGACTCCGGTTAAAAACATTTGTGCTGCTAAGGAGCCTACAACCAAGCCCATGATTCGGTTAAAAACCTTAAGTCCATTGTCGCCTATCGCCTTTTTGATGTAGGGCATTCTGCGCAGAATCAATAAAGAGGCGATGGAACAAATACTAATGGCTACAATCCCGCTCACATAATCTTGCCAGCGAGTGGCCGCAATGCTAAGGTTGATCAAAGTAGTGGCTAAACCAGCTCCTACGGTAACCGGGATGGCCAAGGGTACGATGCTAATGTCCTCGCGTTCCATGGCAGCTTCCTGCTCTTTAGCGCTGTGGTTTGTTCTTTTACCATGACCCTGAACCATGTTAAGGCCCATGATAAACAAAATTGTGCCCCCAAATATGCGGAGTCCATGGGGGGAAATGCCAAAAAACTTAAAAATGTAATTACCAACTAAGAAGGTAACCAGCATAGCAATAAAAGCTGCGCGACTGGTTTTGGTGGCAATTTGGCCAATTTCTTTTTTGCTCGTATCACCATCCAACAAACCCATCATAATCACCCCAACCGAAAGAGGATTCATAATGGTAAAGATGGAAATGGAGTCACCTAAAATTTGCCGGAGAAGCTCTAAAATCATCAATCTAGTTTAGGGATCAAAATAGCTAATTTCAAAATAATTGTAGTCCAAATATGAGGCTTTTAGATTCCACAGCAATGATTATTTTTGAGTCAATGGAATTCCCTAATCTCATACATGCCGCCATTCCCTTTTTTGTGGGCTTTGTGCTATTGGAAATTATCTTAACCGCTTGGCGACGCATTCCAACCTATCAGGCGAATGATGCTTTAAGCAGTATTGGCATGGGATTAGGAAATGTGGCGGTCGGAATCTTCAGCAAAGGTCTGATCTTTGGGGCATACAGCTTTGTGTACCAGTTCCGGGTTTTTGATTTGGAATTTTCGTGGTGGTACTGGCTCCTTCTTTTTTTAGGAGACGACTTTAGCTATTACTGGTTTCACCGCAGCTCGCATTCAATCCGCTATTTTTGGGCCAGCCACATCGTGCACCATAGTTCTCAGAATTACAATTTAGCGACAGCTCTTCGTCAAACTTGGACAGGTGGTATTACGGGATCTTTTGTTTTTTACCTCTGGATGCCTCTTTTGGGTTTTCACCCTATAGCGATCCTCTTTATGCACAGTATCAGTTTGCTTTACCAATTTTGGATTCATACGGAACTAATTGACCGAATGCCACGCTGGTTCGAGTTCATCTTTAATACACCCAGTCATCATCGGGTGCATCACAGCAGTGACGTTAAATATCTAGATCGTAACCATGCCGGAATTCTTATCATTTGGGATCGGATGTTTGGCACTTTTGTAGAAGAGGAAGAACACCCTAATTACGGACTTACCAAGAATATTAGTAGCTTTAACCCCTTGTATATTGCCACCCATGAGTGGATTGATATACTCAAGGATATCCGAAAAAACCCGCGCTACACCTGGCAGTACCTCTTTGGTCCGCCCGGATGGAGTCACGATGGCTCCCGGAAAACCAGTGCCCAATTAAGGGCCGAAGTAAAGAAGTGAAGCGCCTTTTATACCTCATATTTCTTTTAAGCTTTTCTGCCGCTCATGCGGGGGGTGATCGCTTTAGCGGTCGTTACAATGCCCGCCTTATGAAGCAGCGGCCGGTGCCCAAAGGCGACTTTAATCGATTGGTTTTACCCGTCAAAAATATTGGGAATCTCATTATCGTTGAGGCGGTGGTGGATGGTATCCGCGGTAATTAGCATTGATTTCTTCAAGCCTTTGCAACTCATCAAAGACCCAAGCATAGGCCGGTTCATTTCGATATTGGTCTAGGGGCAGAAGGGATTCGATTTGCGCCAAGTTTTGCTTGTAATCTTCCTCCATGTTTAAAAAGCTTTGCGGTAACTGAGCGGGCGCGATGTGCACTTCCTCTGAGGAAGGCCATTGCCACCATGCGAAGATTCCTAGGAGCAGAGCCGCCGCAGCGCTGTACCACCAAATACCACGATTTTTTGACACGGGTGTTTCCTTTAATTCACTCTGGATACCTTCCCAAAGTCCTGTGGGAAGCTCCTCTTGATCGAAGGCCTCTCGATGCTGATCAATTAAATTTTTAAGCTTCATACTGGGGCTTTAATTTTTCGCGTAACAAGCGTTTGGCGTAATGCAACTGACTCTTAGAAGTCGATACACTTACTTGTAGCTCGGAAGCAATTTCTTGATGACTGTAATCCTCGAGGTAATACGGTTCAAAAATGAGTTGGCAGCCTTCAGGTAAGCTCTTAAGTGCTGCTTTCAAAGCGTCGAATCCGATTTCCGGCCAGTCTGTATCGATTTCTTCACTTTCTATTTCCAGCTTATCAAGCTTAAGCAGTTCGACTGAGCGCTTTTGCTTTCGAATTTCTTGAAGACCAAGATTGATGGCAATTCGTTTCAACCAAGCCCCAAAGGCAGCCGCTTCCTCCAGCTCATCGATGCGGTTAAAGCCGCGGATAAAGCTTTCTTGAAGCAAGTCCTGGGCTTCTTCGACTCGTAGTCCCAGCCTTAGGAGGCTGTTGTAGGTCGCCTTGGCATGCAACTGATACAGTTGCGCCGCTAGGGTCTGGCCTTTTTGAAATTGCTTAACAAGTGTCTCGGTCTTCAATTTTCCTTGTTCTACACCCTTAGGATGCCTGGGTGACATAAAGGTTGGAAAATTATCTTCACTTTTTTCGGTGCGGGCCGAAGAGCGTAGAGAGGGGGTGTTTTTTACTTTGACTTAGGGCCATAAAAAAAGCCCCCCGTCTGCTGGAGACAGACAGGGGGCTTTCACCAAATGTAACCTACTAAAGAACTATCGGTTCAATACCATTTTCTGGCGGTAAACCTTCGCGTCTTCTTCGATTAGAACAAGGTAAACCCCATTCTCAAAGTTGCGTAAGTCTATCTCCGTCTGGTTGGCGTCGATCCGACTTTGGAACATTAATCTTCCGTTCATGTCAACCACTTTAACGTCCGCGTTGTTGAAGTTTCCTTCTAAGCGGAATAAACCGTTGTTGGGGTTAGGAACAATATTGAAGGCTAGCTCATTGTTTTCAATTAAGCTAACGTTAGCAACGAATTCGATATCGTCGATATAGTAAGTTTTTTCACCAGCAGTAGATCCAGCCGTACCGAAGTTCGGGAAGAAAACTACTTTGTTGTAAGTCTGGCTAAGATCTAAAGCAGGAGTACCTGCAGCATGGTTGCTGAAGTCGAAGGTAAGAGTCTCCCATGCACCTGCGGTAGTAGTGGTGGCGGAAGTTTCTACGCTAATAGTATTGTCATTAGCATCTTCAACTTTCAATAACATAGTAGCACCAGCATCTGGAGACCATACACGTACAGTCATAAAGGTGTGTGTTGCGCTGAAAGGAATAGCGTTGGCTAAACCTGCGTCACCAATTACCGAACCAGCCCAAGTTTGAGCGCTCGCTAATTTGGTCATACCTAATACTGTGTTGGTAGGGTCGGTAGGGTCAACCTGAATAGAATCCGTGTTGTCACCGAAGCTCACTACATTGTAATCGGTCATCGCATCCTCGAAAGTGATAGGAAGGTCAATCTGATTCATTGGAACACCGAACATGATGTTGTCGAAGTAATAAGTCTTCGCACCAGCGGTAGCGCCGTCTACACCGAAGTTAGGGAATACCACTACTTGGTTGTAATCGTTTGCGGTATCTAATGCAGGAGTACCAGCAACGTTGTTAGAGAAATCAAAAGTTAAAAGTTCCCAACCGCCAGCTACAGTAGTAGAGTCAACAGTTTCTACAGAAACGCTAGTGTTACCAGCAACTTCTAATTTCACACGGATTTCGGCACCAGCATCTGGAGACCATACCATCATAGACATTACCGTTTCAGTAGCAGTAAATGGCACTGGAGCGGCAAGACCTCCAAAACCAATAACGGCACCAGCCCAAGTTTGAGCGTTGGCAGGCTTGTCGTGCTGCCATACTGTATTGGTAGGATCGGTAGGATCAGCAACGATAGTGTCGCTTAATTCACCGAAAGGTAAAGTAGCGTAGTTTATCGTGGTGCTTTCGAAATCGATAGGTAGACCTGGTGCGGCAGGAACGCTGGCACAATCTACACAGTAGTTCCAACATACGTCTGGTAAAACTGTGTTACCGTTATAAGTAAGGTAACGGTTTGTAAAACCACCGTCGGTAACAGTACAAGGCTCGCCACCAGCAAAGTTTTCTTGATCGGTCCAACCGTCAACAGTAAACTTATACTCAATAGTGTCGTTCGCAGGTAAAGGAAGAGCAACTTCCCAAATTCCGTCCATGTCTGGGTCTGCCATTGGATTACAGGCACCACACCAGCTATTAAATGTTCCATTCACATTTACAGTAGTGAATGATCCACTGTAATTGTTCATGTCTACCTTAAAAGTAATCGTGTCATTTTGCGCCTGAAGGCCAAAAGCAGATAACAATAAGGTTAAAAGAATAGTCTTGTTCATTGTAAGTTAATTTGTTACGAAGATAATACTTTTGGTTAAAAAAACAATAAGTAGATATATTTCCGTATCCGAAATGTGCTAAATGGTTATAAATTAGAGAATTGTAAACAATACACTTATAGTAGAACCTACTAATAGATTTTTAGTATCTTTGGAATCCAGAGCAAAAACATGGCAATACTAAAGGAAAAAGCGCCCGAAAGACAGCAAAATTCGCAGTTCGCGGTGCCATATTATGCAATTTCGTACGACAAGTTTTTCCAATTCGGATTGTCGGTCGATTGCGTGGTTTTCGGCTACTATGAAAAGAAATTAAAGGTGCTTCTTATTAAAAGGGGTGCCGAACCATATTTAGGTTCCTGGGCTTTACCAGGCGATTTGGTATATCCTAACGAAAACATTCAAGTAGCGGCCCAGCGTATCTTAAGAGATCTTACCGGAATCAGCGAGCTTTTTATGGAGCAGACTAAAGTGTATGGTAAAGTAGATCGCCACCCGGCTGGCCGGGTAATTACATCGGCATATTATTCATTGATTGATATTGCAAAGCACGACCCGCATGCTTCCGCTTGGGCCGAAGGTGCTTATTGGGTAGATGTTGAAGACAAGCCAGAATTAGCTTTTGATCACGATGAAATTTTGGAAGATGCTCTTCAGATTTTACGCCAAAGGGTACGGCATCAGCCCGTCGGTTTTGAGCTTCTGCCTCAGAAATTTGCATTGGCCGATCTTCAGGCTTTGTATGAAGCCCTTTTAAACGAGAACTATGATAAAGCTAATTTCCGCAAAAGGATTCTAGCTATGAATCTTCTCATTAACCTTAAGGAAAACCAAAAAGACGTTGCACATCGTCCCGCGCGTCTCTATTCATTTGATAAGAAGCGCTACGATGAATTAATTGCCAAAGGTTTCTCCTTCGAATTATAAGTTTTCGCGGTCCTATGGAGCAAAATTCTCTTCTACCCATAGATTATTACATCCTAGCGGCCTATTTCGTTCTTATTTTTGGCATCTTCATTTTTCTGTATGTTAAGGATCGTCGTAAAGGTCTTGATCAAGACAGTTCGGCCTATTTTTTAGGGGGCCGCAACTTACCCTGGTTTATTGTTGGTGCTTCTTTATTTGCTTCTAATATTGGATCGGAACATTTAGTGGGCCTAGCGGGAGCAGGCGCTGCGGGGGATTTCCCCGTGGCTCAGTTCGAATTGTTAGCTTCTTTTATGTTGCTCCTTTTGGCTTGGGTATTTGTGCCGATATACCTACGTACCGGCATTTTTACCATGCCGCAATTCTTGGAAAAACGTTTTGATAATTGGTCGCGTGCCTATCTTACTTGGCTTTCCATCATAGGCTATGTACTTACTAAGATTGCCTTAACGATTATGGCCGGGGGAATTATTTTTACCGCGCTTCTTGGCATTGATTTTTGGTTGGGAGCAATCATCGTGGTAGTGGCTACTGGTGTTTACACTCTATTTGGTGGCTTAAAAGCGGTGGTTTACACCGATATGGTGCAGATGTTCATTCTTTTAGGTTCATCCATCGCCATAACCTTTATTGGGCTCAATCACTTAGGGGGCTGGGATGTCCTAGTCGAAAGAGCGGAGCCAGGATACTTAGATCTTTGGCGTGGCTTTGATCATCCCGATTTTCCTTGGACCGGTGTTCTTTTTGGTGCCCCAATCTTAGGAATTTGGTACTGGTGTACCGATCAGTTTATTGTACAAAGGGTTTTAGCTGCTCGAAACTTGGACCATGCTCGTAAGGGTAGCATTTTCGCCGCTTTTCTTAAAATACTTCCGCTTTTCTTATTTGTTATCCCTGGCGTAATTGCCTTCGAATTATCGAAAGGGCCTGATGCTTTGATTAGCTTTCCTATGGAAAACGGGAAGCCACTATACGATGCGGCACTTCCTTTAATAACCATGCAGCTTTTGCCAACTGGCTTGCGCGGATTAGTGGTTGCGGGTTTATTAGCAGCTTTGATGAGCTCCTTAAGTTCAGTTTTTAACTCCTGTTCTACCCTTATTACTGTGGATGTTTATCAACGTTACTTCCCAGAAGCTACCGAAAAGAAATTGGTGGCAGTTGGTCGTTGGGCAACAGCTGGTTTAGTGGTTTTGGGTATTGCGTGGATACCGATGTTGCAATTATTAGAGGGAGGCTTATTCCAGAAACTACAAAGTTTGCAGTCCTATATTTCTCCTCCCATTGCGGCGGTATTTTTATTGGGCGTTTTTTGGAAGCGCCTCAATGCGACGGGAGCGAAATACGCTCTTATTAGCGGGGCGGTCATTGGGGCTGCTCGCCTCATCTTAGAGTTGGCCAAGCAAAATTTAAGCGGCGGTCTGCTATGGTTTGCCGAGATTAATTTCTTGCATTTTGCGCTCCTCTTATTTTTGATTTCCTCCGCTGTGCTAATAGCAGTTAGCTATGGTACCGCTCCCCAAGAAAGTAAAGTGAAAAGTAAAGATCCCTTGGCCGAAAAGCCGCATATCTTTAATGTTATAAATAGTGTAATAGTAGTTGTATTAGTGCTCCTCTTGTGGTGGTACTTTTCCTAAACCCTAAACAATGGTACAGAAACGATCCATAATGATGATTGCCCTAATAGTGGCCCTTGGCGGGCTCCTAATGGGCTTCGATGCTTCGGTGATTTCCGGAGTATTAAAGTTTATCGAGCCAGAGTTTGGCCTCACTAAATTGGAGTTAGGTTGGTCGGTTGCCTCACTAACCTTAACTTCCACTTTGGCTATGATGATTGCGGGTCCAATTAGCGACCGCTATGGACGAAGAGCCGTTCTTCGTTGGGCGGCCGTTCTTTATGCAATTTCGGCGATTGGCTCGGCCATGGCGGACTCCTTCCTTACTTTGGTCATAGCTCGCATGATTGGCGGATTTGGTGTGGGGGCTTCCTTAATTCTTGCTCCCATGTACATCGCTGAAATTTCCCCTAAGGAAATGCGAGGTCGTTTAGTGTCTTTTAACCAGCTAAATATTGTGATCGGTATTTCCCTGGCCTTCTTTACCAATTATGCGATTCTTCAATTTGCAAAAACAGATTATGCTTGGGTGCAAAGCTTAGGTATTGATCAAAATCAATGGCGCTGGATGCTGGGTCTCGAAACCTTGCCAGCTGTTTTATATTTCCTAGGCTTGTTCTTTGTTCCGCGCAGTCCGAGGTGGTTGCTAATGAAAGAAGAGGTGGAAGAGGCTGAGACAATTTTAGCGCGTTTCAATGGCGATGAAAAGGCTCGAAACGAAGTGGAGCGAATCAATCAAAGTATTACTGAAGATTCGGAAAAACCAAAGGGCAGTGTGAAAGAACTCTTTAAGCCTGCTTTGCGATTGGTAATTACCATTGGTATTGTAGTAGCAGTCCTTCAGCAAATCACAGGTATCAATTCTGTGTTCTTTTATGCCCCGATGATTTTTGAACAAAGCGGTTTAGGAACCGACGCTGCCTTTATGCAGGCTATTTTAGTGGGTCTTGTCAATTTAGCCTTTACCGTATTAGCGATTCTCTTTATAGACCGCTTTGGTCGAAAGCCTCTGCTCACCTATGGCGTGGCGGGTATCGTTCTATCGATGTTCGTACTGGCTTACGGATTTAATTCGGCCACCTATCAATTGGATGCCGATGATATGGCAGCCTTTGAAAGCTCTATAACTGAATTAGCAACTCTTGAAGGACAGTCTTTTAATTCAGAGAAAAGCTTCCAAGCAGCGGTTGAAGGAATTAGTAGTCCCGAAGTGTACGAAAACGAAAAGGAGAACCTTATTAAATCTTCTATTCAACTCAATACTTTTCTGATCCTGTCGGCAATCTTGGCCTTTGTAGCCTCCTTTGCTATTTCAATCGGACCAGTAATGTGGGTGCTTTTCTCCGAACTTTTCCCAAATCGAATTCGCGGGATCGCGATATCCTTTGTGGGCTTAATCAATTCGGCGGTAAGCTTCATTGTGCAGTGGGTGTTCCCTTGGGAGTTGGAAGTTTTGGGTAGTGCCGCTACTTTCTTTATTTATGGCTTATTCGCCTTAGCGGGACTCATATTTATTATTCGGGTAATTCCCGAGACCAAAGGAGTGTCTTTGGAAGAACTAGAGAAAAAATTAGTAAAAGCATAATCATGAAGAAGTGGATTTTGGGCCTTGCGGGTCTTGGCTTAATGTCATGTCAGGCTCCGACTAACAAGGAAGAAATGGCCACCGAGCCTAATGAATCGGTACTGGTTTACAGCGCTAAAGACCTTGGGGTGCAAGGGGATTCCATCTTGCGTTTAAACGCTGGGGCGCACCACGATTTTACTTTGAATATACCGGCGGTAGGTCGCTACCGCCTTAGCTTTGATGCAGCCGGCACCGATAGTTCCACTTTTTGGTTGGAAGACTATATTCATAATACCGATGACCGTACCTACAATATTACCGGTAGTCTTAAACCCGGCGATTGGTCGAGTTTAAATTCAGTAGACGGTTCTCCGTTGGATACAGGTTCGCATCCGGTGCGTATTCATGCTGATGGGGGTGCTTTGGAATTGAAATCCATCCAACTGGAATTAATCCAAGAGCGTAAATCAAGCCCACTCACCCACCTCCAAAATATGGAAGGTGAAAACTGGGAGTTGGTGTGGAGCGATGAGTTCGACGGTGAAGGATTACCCGATACTAGCAAGTGGGCTTATAATGTAGGAAACTGGGGTTGGGGTAATAACGAGCCTCAATACTATACCGAAGCCCGTCTGAAAAATGTGCGCCAAGAAAACGGGACGCTAATTATCGAGGCGCATCAAAACGATATGGGCCAGCCTTGGACTTCGGCTCGACTCACCACCCAAGGAAAACATGCCTTTACCTATGGCAAGATTGAGTTTAGAGCGAAGGTTCCTCCAGGTCGTGGGACTTGGGCAGCGGGTTGGCTTTTAGGAGAGTCCTATCGCGACGAAATCTCATGGCCGTACTGCGGAGAGATCGACGTATTGGAATGTGTAGGTTATGAAATTAACGATACGACCGGAACGGGGAAGAACCACTCTACCTGTCATACTCGTGCTTATTACTTTAAGCAAGGAAACCAAATTGGGGCCGAGATTGAAGTGGATAGCATGTATCAAAAGTTCCATACCTATACCATCGAATGGTATCCAAACCGCATTGACGCCTTTGTAGATGGTGAATATTTCTTCACCTACGATAAAACCGCTAATGAATGGGAATGGCCTTTTGCTAAGCCGCAGAACATTATTGTAAACCTTGCCGTCGGTGGCGGATGGGGCGGTGCTAAAGGAATCGATAGCACCTGGGCTTCGCACCAATATATTCTAGACTACGTTCGCGTTTATCAAAAAACCAATTAAGATGAAATGGGGGCTTCGTTTATCCATCCTAGTTTTTGCTGGTGCTTGCAGCCAACCGCAGGAATTAGAAATTGAAATTGTACGCAGTACGGCCCAAGGAGATCGCCTACAAAAGGTTGAAATTACCAAGACTGAAAGCGAAGGGACCGAATGGTCTCTGTTTCCTGATTCTACTTTTCAAGAAATCAAAGGTTTTGGAGGCGCTTTCACAGAATCGACGGCCCATTTATGGACGAAGCTAAGATCCGATCTTCAGCAAGAGCTTATTCAAGCCTATTTTTCAGATACTGCAGCAGCTTACAATATGGCTCGTACGCATATCAACTCCAGCGATTTCTCACTAGAGTCTTACGATTACCTAAATGGCGACACGAGTCTAGCTTCTTTTAGTCTTGCTAGGGATGAAGATGATATCATCCCCATGATTAAGGCAGCTCAGGCGCTAGAGCCCGAGCTTCGTTTGATCGCTTCACCCTGGACGGCTCCTCCTTTTATGAAGGACAATCAAGCCTGGTTTGGCGGAAAGTTAAAACCCGAGTACTATACGATGTGGGCCGATTATTTTGTGAAGTACCATCAAAGTATGGGCGAACATGGGATAATTCCATGGGCCTATACCGTAGAAAACGAACCTCTGGGAAATGATGCCAACTGGGAAAGTATGCACTATAGCCCTCAAGAGATGGCGACCTTTGTTAAAGAAAATTTAGCTCCCGCCTTTTCCGACGCCGGCATTAAGACCAACATTATGGTCTACGATCAAAACCGAGGTGAAGAACTGGAGGAGTGGGCCGATATCTTACTTACCGATTCGGCTTTGAAGCCATTGATTTATGGAACGGCCGTACATTGGTACACTAGCACCTATGATTGGTTTCCGGAAAGTCTAGAGCATACTCATCATTTGGCTCCCGAAAAGGCCATTGTGCATACCGAAGCTTGTGTGGATGCCGAAGTCCCACATTGGCAAGATGATGCTTGGTATTGGAAAAAAGAAGCAACCGATTGGGGCTATGATTGGGCGAAAGAAGAAGATAAATACTTGCACCCAAAGTATGTACCCGTTTACCGCTATGCTCGCGATATCATAGGAGCAATGAACTCTTGGGTAGAAGGATGGGTCGATTGGAATATGCTGCTCGATCCAGGTGGTGGTCCCAACCATGCCCGCAATTGGTGTGTGGCGCCAGTTTTGGCGGATACCCTAAAACAAGAACTGTATTACACCCCTTTATATGATGTAATGCGTCACTTTAGTGCATATATTCCCGCTGGTTCGAAGCGTATTTTGCATGGTAAACTCCCTCAAAATGTAATGGCTTTGACGGTTCAAAGGCCAGATGGTAAAATTGCAGCCGTTGTGCTCAATACAGGTGAGGAGTCAACCACACTGCGCATTAAGATAAATGATAAAGCAAGAAGCGTGTCCCTGCCCGGTGCTTCTTTGCAAACCCTAATTCTGAAATAGAGATGAGCAAAGCTATTTACTTAGCTGCTGAAGCGTACAAAAAGAATACTGGATCGGTAACTGGAGACTTTTTTAGTTTAGATGGGGACCGTTTTTACCGCATTCATAACTACTCGGAAATGCCACCTTTTTTCATGTCATTGGTGAGTCCTTCCGATCATTGGTTGTTTATTGCCAGTAACGGTGGCTTAAGTGCGGGAAGAGTAAACGCCGAATCGGCATTATTCCCTTATTATACCGATGATAAGATTATCGATGCGGCCGAGTATACTGGCTCTAAAACCATAGTTCGCCGCAAGACGCCGCAAGGGTATCAATTATGGGAACCCTTTTCTGCTTTTGGCGCTGGTTTGTACCAGCTGGAGCATAATCTCTACAAAAACACCGTGGGCAATCGTCTGCGTTTTGAAGAAATAAATAAAGACCTCAATCTGCGATTCGCTTATGAATGGTCCTTCTCCGATAAGTATGGAATTATCCGCAAGGCTTGGTTGGAGAACATAGGGTCTGCCCGCCAAGAAATAGAAATCCTTGACGGAGTTCAGAACCTACTACCAGCAGCCCTTGGCTCTGCGCTGCAAACGAATCGGAGTACCCTTGTAGATGCCTATAAAAAGAACGAGCTACTCGAAGAAGAGCAATTAGCTATCTACAGCTTAAGTGCTCGAATTATAGACCGCGCCGAGCCGAGCGAGGCCTTAATTGCGAATACGATTTGGTCAACGGGTCTTAAGCCAAAGGCAATTCTTGTATCGAATTCCAAGCTGCGGGATTACCGCCGCGGGGAAGACCTAAGCACCGAAACGCTTTCTAAAGGGCAGAAAGGGGCTTACTTTATCAATGCCGAATTAAAGTTGGAATCCGGATCGGAAGAATCGTGGATCATGGTAGCCGAATTAAATCAGTCTACCGCTGATGTGCTTAATCTGAAGTCCTTCATCGCCGAGCATAAATCCGAGGATTTGATGCGTATTGTTGATGAAGCGCGGGCCCAAGATCAAGATCAGTTGCGCGCTATAGTGGCTAAGGGCGACGGCCTTCAATGCTCCGAGTTGGAAACAGTTACGACCCGCCATTACGGCAATGTTTTGTTTAATGTGATGCGAGGCGGATTATTTGAGTCGGCCTACAGCATTGATCGCAATGACTTTATCCAATACCTCAATCAGGCAAGCCTTAAAACCGCACTTAACTTTGATCGTGAAGTACGCAACTGGCCTGAAAAAATGGATTACGAAGTATTTTTGCAGGAGGTTCGGAAATTGATGGACGGGAATCTAGAGCGGGTAGCACTCGAATATTTGCCGCTTTCTTTTAGCCGCCGCCATGGCGACCCCAGCCGCCCTTGGAATGTTTTTAATATCCATACCAATGATAGTAGGGGGAATCGACTTGTTTCTTACGAAGGAAACTGGCGCGACATCTTCCAAAACTGGGAGGCATTGGCCTATTCCTACCCAGCCTATATTCAAGGGATGATCACCAAGTTCTTGAATGCTTCAACCATTGACGCCTACAACCCTTATCGAATTTCGAAAGAGGGTATCGATTGGGAAGTTATTGAAGAAGATGATCCTTGGTCTTATATTGGTTATTGGGGAGATCATCAAATTATATACCTCCAAAAATTATTGGAGCATTGGGATAGGCACCAGCCTAAAGCCCTGCTTTCTGAATGGAACCGTCCTAATTATACTTATGCCAATGTGCCTTACCGCATCCGAGGCTTTGAAGCAATTTTAAAGGATCCAAAAGACACGATTGATTTTGACCATCGCTTAGATGCAGAATCCAAGGACCAAATTTCCAAATTGGGTAGCGATGCGAAAATGATTTGGAAAGATGGGAGTTTATTAAAGGCGAATCTGGCTGAAAAGCTCTTGCTTACAGCCGCTACTAAATTATACAATCTGGTTCCGGACGGGGGTATTTGGATGAACACCCAAAGACCCGAATGGAACGATGCCAATAATGCCTTAGTTGGTAATGGCCTAAGTATGGTTACGCTGTACTACTTGCGTCGTTACCTCACCTTTTTAAAAGGACAGATCGCAAATGTTCCGGTCGAATTAAATGAGGCCTTGCAAGCGCTGATTTCAGCGATTTATGCGACCATGAAAGGGCATGAAGGCCAATTAAGCGCGGGCTTTACCCCGACTGAGCGATTCCAATTTGTGGAGTCTTTAGGTAAGGCAGGTGAAGCCTATCGTGATAAAGCCTATAACAAAGATCTAGGTAGCCGTAGCCAAATGGAAGGCCAGCAAATTGTGGATTTCCTCGATTTAAGTTTGGCTTATTTGGATGGCAGTATTGCTACTAATCAGCGTGAAGACGGATTGTACCATGCCTATAACTTACTCCAGATTAAAGGTAAGGAAATGCGTATTCGTTTCCTTTACGAAATGCTGGAAGGACAAGTAGCCATTTTAAGCGCGGGCTATTTAAATCCTACCCAATCTTTAAACTTGCTTACTAAGCTTAAAGAGAGTGCGCTTTACCGTGAAGATCAGTACAGTTACATGCTGTATCCGAATCGCGATTTAGCCTCATTTGTGGATAAGAATAACATTGATTCTAATTTTGCCGCTCAATCCAAGCTTATTGAAGCCTTAATGGCGCGGAACGATCGGAGATTGATCGAACGCGATTCGGCAGGGAACTATCATTTTGCAGCGAATATTAGCAATGCTAAAGATGTAGAACTAGAGCTCAACAAACATTCTAATGGGCGACTTACGAAAGAAGTAGCGGCCGAGCGAGAAGCCTTATTGGAAGAGTTTGAACGCATTTTTGATCATCAATCCTTTACTGGTAGATCGGGAACCTTTTATGCTTATGAAGGCTTAGGTTCGATCTACTGGCATATGGTTTCGAAACTTTTACTGGCGGTTCAGGAAAACTTGCAAGTTGCGGAAGAGCAAAACAGCGATACTCAGGTAAAAGGGGCATTGATTGACCATTATTATTCTATACGAGCGGGTATTGGCCTTAATAAAGGTCCCGAATTGTATGGAGCCTTTCCATTTGACCCCTATTCCCACACTCCATGGGATGCAGGTGTGCAACAACCCGGAATGACAGGTCAGGTAAAAGAAGATATTTTAAACCGTTGGGCAGAATTAGGAGTAGCTGTGGAGGAAGGACAATTGTCTTTTCGGCCCTTCTTCTTCGACCCGAAGGAACTTTTGAGCAAGTCGACGACCTTCTCCTATTATGATCATCAGGCGCAAGCCCTAAGTTGCCAGTTAAATGCAAACGAAATGGCTTTCACTTATTGCGGGCTATTGATTCGATTCCGCAATAGCGCGCATTCTTCGGTAAGCTTAATGAGTGAAGCAGGCCAAGTGGGAACCTGGAGCAACTTGCGCTTACCCCGTCAAGAAAGTAAACAGATATTAAACCGCAATCACAACTATACGGAACTCGTATTGGAACATCCTTTCAAATGAGGAGAACTTAAACCATAAATTTTAAACAACATGACAAGGATCCTAGCTTTTAAAGCACTGTTTCTTGGCTTTATGATATCGCTAGGGAACCTTGGTTTCGCACAGGTGGTACAAGTAGGTCAAGGCTCGTAT
>CBFHRN010000010.1:0-49574 GCA_965658275.1 Croceimicrobium sp. | reverse complement strand
AAAGCAGGCAGGCGCGGAAGCAATTAACGATAAAAAGTTGATTGCCATTCCAGGCTTGGCTCCGAAACAATTGTTGAAGATTTTAAACCAACGATATAAAGCCCGAAAAGTAGGTCGCTACAGTTATTTTAAGCCGCATATCCTCTTGAGGAATCAGCGTTTTTTTGTCTTTGGCCTCTTGCCTATATCAGTACTCGGAGCTTTGTTTTATTTCCAAAATTTAGATTGGTGGACTTATCTGCCTTTACCCTTAATCTTAATCTTATGCTTCTTTTGGAGTACATCCTATTGGCAACATTACCATATGCGTGTCAATGCAAATTTCATTGAACTGAAAAAAGGTTATTTTATTCCTAAGAGGATTTTATTGCCCGTAGAAAAGATTCAAAATATAGCCTTAAATCAAAGTTTTCTCCAAAAACAAAGGGGTATAGGTACACTGGTTTTATATACAGCGGCTGGCTCAGAGAGGGTGAGTCACCTTCCATATGAAGAAAGTTTAGCACTCTATAATTATCTTTTATACAAGGTAGAAAGCAGTCCGCGAAATTGGATGTAGTGTATTCCTATATTTGCGTGTTATTTAAAACCGATGCCAAATTTTAAAGTGTGGGTGGCCGCCGCCCGATTACGAACTTTACCTCTTGCTTTTGCCAGTATCATTTTAGGAAGTTTTTTAGCCGCCTCTCAGGCAAGCTTCGATTGGTTTGTATTTGTTCTTAGCCTGTTAACTACTTTGTTCTACCAAGTGCTTTCCAATTTCGCAAATGATTATGGCGATGGCACTAAAGGAACAGACGCTGATCGTAAAGGAGAGGCACGCGCCGTAGCTAGCGGCTTCATCAGTGCTGAGGCTATGAAATCGGCGATGCGCTTATTCGTCTTTCTGAGTTTGGTATCGGGTACAGTGCTGAGCTTTTGGGCTTGTCGAGAATTAGGTTTCAATTTTCAAATTGGATTTACTGCCCTTGGAATTTTAGCTACTTGGTCGGCGGTAAACTATACTGTTGGAGATAGTGCTTACGGTTATAAGGGTTTGGGTGATTTATTTGTGCTGTTGTTTTTCGGATTCGTTGGAGTTGGTGGCAGTTATTTTCTTCAAACTCAAGATTGGAATTGGTTGGTTTTGTTGCCTGGTACAAGTCTTGGTTTTTTTGCTATGGCGGTCCTGAATTTAAATAATATGCGTGATCGGGAAACCGATTCGAAAAGTGGAAAACAGACGCTGGCATTGAGTTTAGGGGAACAAGGTGCAAAAGCCTATCACACTTTACTTTTAATTCTGGGTTTTGATGCTGCCTTTCTTTACAATCGTTTAATGCCAACTTCATTTTGGCAGAACCTTTATTTCATAAGCCTACCTTTTTTAGTATTAAATTTGTGGGCAGTTCTAAAGGCAAAAGGACCGGAAGACTACGAACCTCTACTCAAAAAAATGGCGCTAACAACTTTGCTCTTTGCAGTTTTATTCGGCCTTGGTAAGGTACTGTGAAAGCTAGCTGGCAGAAATACAAGCTAGAGTTTAAAACTCCTGCAGGTACCTCAAGAGGTGTCTTAAAGGAGAAGGATTGCTATTTCATAATACTTCAGTCAGATTTAAGGAAAGGCATAGGCGAATGCGGACTTTTAAGAGGGCTTAGTGCTGATGATCGTCCTGATTATGAGGACAAGCTTAACGAAGTTTGTGCTGCAATAAATGAAGGTTCTAGTCCCAATTCTGTCCACCTTGATTTAAACCAGTGGCCCAGCATTCAAGCAGGTTTAGAAATGGCTAGTCTTGATTTTCAAAGTGAGAATCACATTCTTTTCCCAAGTGATTTTACGGATGGATTAGAAAGACAACCCATTAACGGCCTCATATGGATGGGAGATAAGGATCATATGCTGATGCAGGTTCGAGAACGCATTGAACGAGGGTTCTTAGTTCTAAAGATGAAAATAGGCGCAATCGATATTGAGTCTGAGCTTGATATCTTGAGCCAAATCCGGAAAGAGTTTGGCCCTCATGAAATTCAGCTAAGAGTAGATGCCAATGGCGCATTTGAACCTAAGCAAGCACCCAGAATTTTAAGCCGCTTGGATCAATTGAGAATCCATTCTATTGAGCAGCCTATCAAGGCTGGTCAACCTGAGGAAATGGCTAAACTTTGTGAAAAGTGTATTTTACCAATTGCTTTGGATGAAGAGCTTATTGGGGTCTATCATAAAAGTGATAAGGAAAAGATGCTGGATTTTATAAAGCCCCAGTTCATTATACTAAAGCCATCATTTCTAGGAGGTTTTAAAAAGTCGGAAGAGTGGATTGAGATGGCGGAAAAGCGACACATAGGCTGGTGGGTAACAAGTGCATTGGAGAGTAATTTGGGCTTAAATGCCATCTCTCAATGGAATTATACTTTATATGGACACTTGGCTTCCGGCTTAGGAACAGGTAGTTTATACACGAATAACTTCGAAACTCCATTGAGGCAGGTTAGAGGCACTGTCGCTTACGAACAAGAATCGAATTGGGATTTGAGCCCTTTGAATTTCTGAAAATAAAAAGCGCCGTAGGGAAACGGCGCTTTCTAACTAAACAGGGTACTAATGGTTGTTAAACCAATCTATAAGGAACTGTACAATAGAAACGCCCGCGGCTCTAAATGGGTTGGGTAGGAGTTGAAAAAAAATATTTTTAAGCGTAAGTATTTGAATATCATTGATAAAAAATTTGCGTCTGATACCTACCTAGGGCAATTAGAGGAATTGTATCAGTGGTTTAAATCAAATGACGATTTAAAGGTACAAAGCTCGGGAACCACAGGTTCGCCTAAAACCATTTTGCTTCGTAGGCAGCATGTGGTACTATCCGCGATTTTAAGTATTAACTTTTTTGATTTAAAGTCTGATTCTAAAGTTTTGCTTAATCTTCCATTAAATAGAATTGGGGGAATCATGCTGGCTGTAAGGGCTTTTATGGTTCAAGCACAATTATTTCCTGTTGATCCAGCTCGGAAGTTTTCGGAAGTATTTGAAGCTGGTCACCATTTTGATTTTGCTTCCATGGTGCCTAATCAGCTGGCAGCAAACTTAGAATACCTGGATAGGATAAAAACTGTTTTAGTAGGCGGAGGGCCCATTCATCAAGATCTAATAGCAAAACTAGCAGAGCTTCCTACTGTTGTTTGGCATTCCTATGCCAGTACTGAGACAATTTCTCATGTAGCTTTACGTCGAATACATCCGAATTTGTTGCCTTATTATGAGGCTCTTAAGGGTGTTCACTTTTCCACGAATGGGGATTCTGAACTTATCATTCACGCTCCGACTTTAGGATTAGAAGCTTTAGCGACCAAAGACCAAGTTGAGTTAGTTTCGGATTCTAGTTTTAAATGGCTTGGAAGAACTGACAACGTTGTCTTAAGTGGTGGTTTAAAGCTATATCCAGAGGAGATTGAAACAGAAATAAAGCTTGACATTCCTTTCTTTTTAGATCAAGATGAAGATCCTGCCTTGGGTCAGCGATTGGTACTAATTACAATAGACACGAATTGGAGTGACGACTTGAATATAGCTCTGAAACAGCAACTAAAAGGACCGAAAAGGCCTAAGGCAGTTTATACCGTTAGTTCTTTTGAGTATACTTCAAACGGCAAGTTGCAAAGGAGCAAAACTAGAGCTAAGGCCAAATTTCACAGGCTAATCTAGGTTTTTGCTTTTCAAAGACCAAAAAAAGGCAAAGCCTAGTCCGCTTATAATATGCCAGATACCCCACCAAGCAGCTACTAAGGCCATTCCTCCCATTCCCTTGAAAAAGGCAAAAATTAGGACCAAACCCAGACCGGAGTTTTGTATTCCGGTTTCAATGGTTAAAGTTCGCACATCACGACTAGGCAATCTACTTAATTTCCCTAGGCTGTAACCAGTTGCTAGTGCTAAGGCATTGTGAGCTAGCACCAGTAGCGCAACATATTGGATGTACTGCAAAAAGATTTCTAGGTTTTTACTAAAGGCTATAATCACAAAAGCAATAAAAATCAGGATGCTTCCAACACGGAATAGAGGTGAGAGCTTTTGACTAAGAATCGGCTTTGTACGACGAGTCCAAATTCCTAAAAGCAACGGAACTACAATAATGGTCAGCACCGTTTCAAATACACTGCTATAGCTTAGATGAATTTCTTGCAAGATTGTATCTGTGGAATCAATTAGGCTTCCGTAAAATTGAAAATTGATCGGGGTCATGAAAAGACTGAGCATCGTGCTGACCGATGTTAGTCCTACCGAGAGAGCAGTATTTGCGCCACTAAGGTGACTCATGAAGTTGGAAATATTTCCGCCTGGGCAGGCTGCTACGAGAATCATCCCAAGTGCAATACTGGCCTGAGGTTTCAACCAGAGAATGAGTAGGAAGGTTAAAAAGGGTAAAGCGAAAAATTGCGCTATTAAGCCGATGATTGCAGACCTGGGGTTTTTATAGAGTTCTTTAAAATCACTAGTGTTGATATCTAGAGCAATCCCAAACATGATGATTGCCAAGCAGATATTTAATAGAATTAAAGACTGCTCATCAAAGTTGAGCTTTAGGGCATCAATTGCTTCCATGAAAGAAATGTAATGAAAAAAACGGGGGGACTAGTATGCTTTTAACCGACGGCTAATTTCAAATACAGCAGGACAAAGGTTTGCGTTCTTTTCCGTAAGCTTAAGTATTTGGTGCATACGATTCCTATTGGTGTGAGGGTAGTCTCGACAGGCTTTGGGCCTCACTTCATAAATGGAGCAATAATTATCCGAACCTAAGAAAGGGCAGGGCAGGGCATTGAAAATAAGGTCTTGGTCTTCATCTATCTTTACATAACGATCCATAAAATCGGAAGGCTTCATGCGTAGATGCTTGGCAATGCGATCGATGTCTTTTTCGAGGAGTCGTGGGCCGGCTGTTTTACAACAATTAGCGCAAGAAAGGCAATCTATTTCGGAGAACACCTCTTCGTGAGCTTCTGCAAATGCCTGGTCTAAAAGCTTTGGCCTCATTTTTTTAAGCTTCTTGAAGATTTCCTTGGTTTTGCCCTTTTCTTGCTGTACTTGCTCTTTAAAACCTTGGAGATCCATTATTTCCCTCGACCTTGTAAAACAATAATAACCGTGTAAATCAAGATTTTGATGTCATTTAATAGACTCATATTTTCGATGTAAATCACATCATATTTGAGTCTTTCCACCATTTCTTTAACATTCTCAGCATAGCCGAATTTCACCATACCCCAAGAGGTGATTCCTGGTCTTACTTTTTGTAGATAGCGGTAGTGTGGGGCATGTTTGGAAATCTGTTCCATGTAGTATTTACGCTCTGGTCTAGGACCTACAATAGACATATCTCCTATTAGAACATTGTAAAACTGAGGTAATTCATCCAGACGATACTTTCGCATAATTCGCCCCCAAGGAGTAATTCGATCATCGTGTTCACTGCTCAGTTGTGGACCGTCTTTTTCGGCATCAACTACCATGGATCGGAATTTATACATGAAGAATTCCTTTCCATGTATCCCAACTCTTTTTTGCCGGAAGAAAATAGGTCCTTTATCGCTAAACTTCGTTATAAGCATAACACTAATCAAAAGGGGAGAAAGTAAAATCAGTATTAATGCCGAGGCCAGGATATCAAACAATCGTTTTAAGACCATTTGCCAAACGGGCATTAATTGATGCCTAATTTCCACTAATGGAATAGAGCGCAAAGATTCCATTCGAACTTTTCCCGAAATGATATCGTAGGTATCCGGTATCATTTTGATTTTCACGTCGGTTTCTTCCAGAAGATTTACAATTTCCTCCAGCTTATGGTGTTCGGAAGACTCGATGGCAATGATAACTTCCTCGATATCGTGCTCCTGGATAATTTGAGGTAATTCATTGTGATTGCCTAAATGAGAAAGGTTCTTCTCTAAGAGGAAACGAATATTGTTGTGAACGCTAGCAAAACCAATAAACCGATGCCCTGTTTTTCTATTATCTCGTGACTCCAGTTGAGCGTAAAGTTCGGCAGCCTTATCATTACTACCAATCATTAAGGTGTTAAAAGCAATATTACCGCTCCGAGTGCGATAAGCTGTCCGCGTAGTTAAAAGGGATCGGAAAAGTGCCGTGAAAAAGAAGTGACTGCCAAAATAAACCAAAAAGCCACGGTAGTAATCGGTGTAGCTTGAAACGGTATCATCTAGAATAAGGGCAAAGAAAATGACGATACTTCCTAATAAACTTGTATTAAAGGTGTAGAACAAATCCTTTAAACGTGAACGTCGGTAAATATCTCGATAGAAGTCCGTAATAAGGTAAACGGTCAACCAAAAAATCGGGATAACGACTAACCCAATATAGTAATTGGGGGTAAATTCTAAATAACTTAAACCAAACTTCTCGGCCTCTACAACTAGTTTTCTGAATATGAAAAGGGAGGTATAACTAAGCATGGCAGCTACCACATCCCAAAATTTATACTTCAGACTCTGCCAGACGGGTTTTTTCATTTCTCGTATACCAGTTTAAGGTTATCAAGATAGATTCGTCCTTCGGCTAGGGATTCAGGCTTACGCGCTCTTATAAACACCTGGTAGCCATCGGCACCGGGAAAGGCTTGGAATTCAGTTACTAAATTAATGTAGATCTTATTCCATTCTTCTTTTGGGAAAACGACAGCCGTTACATCACCTTGATCTCCCGTTGGGTAGTTGGCAATAAGGCCAAAACCTACATTCATGTTGGTCCTATAGCTTGCTTCCAAATACACATTTTGAACCCCTGCAGGAATGTTGTAGGACACCACGGACTTTAATTCTACGTCATCGTTTTGATCGTCTAAAATCACCAGTCCGGCGTTGGTGTTGGGCTCTGGAGAACCACTTCCGAAGGGTGTGAAATTAAAAAGGCTATCTGAATCTTTAAGGAAATTTGTATCGCTGAAGTTAGTACGTTCAAAGTTTAATCCGGGCCTATCAAAATCTTCAACGACGATGACATTGTAAAAACTGCGATAGTTCACAATTAGCTCACTTGGGTCTGGAGTAATAGTGTCAATTGGTCCGGTAGAATTACCGTTAACATTAAGAATAATTGGAGTTAAGGAAGCGTTTATTGCCCGAAAAGATTGAATACCATTAGTATTAATACCAGCCTCCAAACGTAAGGTATTGCTTCCCTCTTCTAGAATAATTGGAATAATCGCGGGTAATTCAAAAGCACCCACAGAATTACCATTAAGGTTAACCCAAACAGTGGTAATTCGACTATGCGCGGTTCCTTCTTCGGCATAGTTAGTACTTAAATGAATCTCATCTATTTTTAGATAAGTAGGCTTTGCAGCCTCTTCAGGCTGGCAAGCATTTAAGACCAATAATAAAATAGAGGCCAGAAGGCCTTTGAATAATAGTTTTGTCATCTCTTGCGACTAGGCAATGAGGTTGAGGTTCATTTCGATCTTTCGGAGGATATCATGCGCTACCTGCAGCGCCTTGTATCCATCCTCTAAACTAACGTTCACTTCAGCATTTTTATTGATTGCCTGTGCAAAAGAATGCAATTCTTCTTGAATAGCGTTACTAGGAAGGCTTTCAGGTTTCTCAAAATAGATTTGTTTCTGCTTCCCTTTGCCTAAATCCATGATCATGGCGTAAGGATCTTGCGTATCAATCTCATCTTTCATGCGCACCAATTCACTGCTTTTTTCCAAAAAGTCAATGCTGATATAGGCATCTCTCTGGAAAATACGTGTTTTACGCATGTTTTTAAGTGATATTCTACTGGCTGTTAAATTGGCGACACAACCATTGTCAAATTCAATTCGAGCATTGGCTATGTCTGGACTATCGCTAAGCACAGCCACGCCACTAGCATTAATTTTCTTAACCCCTGATTTCACGGTACTCAAGACAATATCAATATCATGAATCATCAAATCTAAAACTACCGGTACATCGGTGCCTCGAGGATTAAACTCGGCTAAGCGATGTGTTTCTATGAACATAGGGTTATCGATATGCTCTTCCACCGATTTAAAGGCTGGGTTAAATCGTTCCACATGTCCGACCTGTGCTTTCACCCCAGCTTCTTCAGCAAGTTTCATCAATTGCTTTGCTTGTTCGGGGGTTTCGGTAATTGGTTTTTCAATAAAAAAGTGCTTAACACTGCGTGCAGCTTTAACTGCCAAATCATAGTGGTTTAGGGTAGGGGTAACGATGTCAATAACCTCTACTTCTCGCAGCAGCACATCTAAATCATCAAAGGCTTTGATGCCAAATTCTTCGGCTACCTTTTGGGCTGTTTCAGGATGAGGATCATAGAATCCAACTAAATCATAGACCTCCGCTAAACCTTGAATGCATCTAAGGTGAATTTTACCTAAATGCCCTGCCCCTAAAACTCCGATTTTTAGCATTTAAACTGAATTTGCAGCAAATGTAATTCATCGACCCGCGCTAGAAGCTTTTCCGAGCATTTACTGTTCACAAATCACTGTTTATTTTTCTTAGAAATAGGAGCTTTGGATTGAACCAATATTCGGACTTTAGCAGTGTGAGTGATTTAGCACGGCATAAAGGTCAGCGTAATAAATTAGTACGCTTATTAATTGATAAAGGTATTCGGGATCGCAATGTTTTAAAGGCAATTTCGATAGTACCCAGACATCTTTTTATCGATAGCAGTTTTGAAGATTTCGCTTATCAAGACAAGGCTTTCCCGATAGCAGCAGGTCAAACTATTTCGCAGCCCTATACCGTAGCATTCCAGTCGGAAAAGCTCGCATTATCTTCTGGTCAGAAAGTTTTGGAAGTCGGAACGGGTAGTGGTTATCAGGCTGCAGTTTTAGCCGCAATGAAAATGAAAGTCTATAGCATTGAACGTCAAAAAGAGCTTTTCGATGCAACTCGTCCATTATTGCAAAAACTAGGCTTTCCGGTCTACATGAAGTATGGAGATGGATATGCGGGATTACCTAATCATGCTCCTTTTGACGGAATCATTGTTACTGCTGGGGCCCCTTATATTCCGGAGGCTTTACTAGAGCAGTTGAAGATAGGAGGGAGGCTGGTAATACCTGTTGGGCAGAATACCCAAGATATGATTGTAGTTCATAAAGATGGACCACAAAATTACCGTCAAGAAAATTTAGGAGAGTTTCGCTTTGTGCCGATGCTTCAAAACAAAAATGCCTAGAAACTTTCAGTGATCTGATCACCAATTAAAAGCAGTGCGCTCCCGCTGTAGTACAGTTGGTACTCAAATTCTACGACACTTTGCATTTCCTGGAAGCTATAAAGCAATCTTAATTGCACCTTGTATCTATTTGTCCACTTCGGATCTGATTGATAACCGTAGTCAAGAAATTCTGTAACTGCACCTTTCTTTATATCTCTTTGGTAGCGATCCACTATTAGACCTAACCTTTTGTGGAACTCTTCATATTCAAAGCGGTAGTTTTTTTGTGCTCTTAGCTTTTCCTCTTCTTTTTGAGCAGATTCCCAATTTTGTTCGTCAATATGTTGAAGATAGGTTTTGATCCTGGTGTATTCCATCTTAGGAATCGCCACGGAATCCGTAATTAAAGTATAAAGGTCCTGATTGAATCGCCGAAAGTCATTTTCAGTTTGAGCGATGATTTGTGGACTCGAGTTGAAAATGAGGGCTAAAAGGCAGAGGTATTTCATTAAAAATTTAGTTGTCGCCATCAATTAAATCACCAAGAGTACCTAAAATGCTTCCTTCACCTTTTCGCTTACCCCCCATTTTAGGTGCTGAGGAAATTACGCGATCTGCTAATCGGCTGAATGGAAGCGACTGAATAAAAACTTTACCTGGACCTCTCAAGGTGGCAAAGAAGAGGCCTTCACCGCCAAAAATACTATTCTTTAAGCCTCCAATAAATTGGATGTCATAATCGACACTTGGCTCAAAGCCAACAAGGCAACCTGTATCAACTTTTAGGCTTTCGCCACTTTGCAATTGCTTTTCTATTATGGTCCCTCCAGCGTGTAAGAAAGCCATTCCGTCACCTTCAAGCTTCTGCATAATAAAGCCTTCTCCTCCAAACAATCCCACTCCTAGTTTTTTGCGGAACTCTAGACTTACGCTTACCCCTTTAGCAGCACAGAGGAAGGCGTCTTTCTGGCAGATCATTTTATAGCCCACTTTGGCAAGATCTAAAGGGATGATTTTACCGGGATAAGGAGATGCGAAATAAACCTTCTTTTTACCTATGGCCATATTGCTAAAGGCCGTCATAAATAGACCTTCTCCGGTAAGGGCGCGCTTTCCCGCATTCCAAACTTTACCCATGAAACTCTCATTTTCTCTTGAGCCATCTCCGAAAATGGTTTGCATTTCAATCCCTTCCTCCATCATCATGAAGCTACCAGGTTCGGCTATTGCAGTTTCTTGGGGGTCTAGTTCAATTTCAACCGCCTGCATCTCTTCACCAATAAGACGGTAATCAATTTCATGTGAGTTCATAAATAATAGTGTATATGAAACGAAGTTAAATAATTCTAGAGCAGAAGAACTTGGTTGGTATTTTTTTCATCGAAATTGATTTTATCAAAGAGCTAGGTTTAATGCCAGCTATAATGCTTGGAAGGACATTCTTTATAGAATACTTTTGTGCCATGGAAGAGCGCATTCGAAAAGCTGTTGACGGAGGAACTATGCTTCCTTTGATGGAGGAGTTTTATACGATCCAAGGGGAGGGCTATCATACGGGTAAAGCAGCATATTTTATTCGAATAGGAGGCTGTGATGTTGGATGCCATTGGTGCGATGTGAAGGAAAGCTGGAATGCTGATTTACATCCTCCAACTAAGATTGAAAATGTGGTGCAAAATGCACGCAATTACTCGGATACAGTTGTAATTACTGGAGGAGAGCCACTTACTTGGGATATGGGCCCTATTACTTCTGCTTTGAAGGCTGAAAACCTCAAAGTACACATCGAGACCTCCGGGGCCTATCCACTAAGTGGAGATTGGGATTGGATTTGCCTTTCGCCAAAAAAGACCATGCCGCCCAAAGATGAGATTTACACGGAGGCGCATGAATTGAAAATCATTATTTACAATAATCATGATTTTAAATGGGCTGAAGAGCATGCTGCTAAAGTCGGGCCTAATTGTAAGTTATTTTTACAACCCGAATGGAGTAAGCGAGAGCAGATGACACCTAAAATTGCAGATTATGTGATGGCTAATCCGAAGTGGCAGATTAGTTTGCAAACTCATAAATTCATTGGTTTGCCCTAGCGGTACGAAGAGGTCTGAAGTGCTTTTTCACAAGCTTCGTAGATATTGCAATCGGGATGATGAGCCCCGGGATAAAAGCCGCAACTCATCATAAACTCGTTTACGATTTCACCGCCCACAAATTTGAAATGCTTATTAAATAGCTTAACCCACTCCTGTTTAGATAGTTCCCCTTGATTTAAGATCCACTGTTTGAAAGATCCGAATTCCTTCTGAAGCTTTAGGATTTGTTGCGCATTGTAGATTGCGGCATTAATCTTTAGCTTATTGCGTATAATACCCTTGTCCCGGAGGAGTCGTTCGAAGTCAGATTCTTGATAATTAGCCACTTTTTGAAGACTAAACCCATCATATGTCTTTCGCAAGTTCTCCTGTTTTTTTAGAATGGTCGTCCAATTTAAGCCTGCTTGGTTTATTTCCAATAAGAGTCTTCCGAACAGTTCATTATCGTCTTCAATAGGAAAGCCATAATGCTGGTCGTGGTATATTTTGTGGAGGTCATCATCAGGACGACCTTCCACAAAATGACAATAGGTATTTTGGAAATTAGCCATTCATGCTGGCTAGGAACTCAGCATTATCCTGCGTTTTACTCATGCGGTCATAAAGGAACTCCATTGCTTCTACCGAAGTCATATCGGCTAAATGGCGGCGCATGATGTACATTCTTTGCAGAACATCTTTTCCAAGTAAAAGGTCTTCTTTACGTGTACCTGAACTCATTAAGTCAATAGCCGGCCATATACGACGGTTGGCGATACGACGGTCGAGTTGCATTTCCATGTTACCAGTACCTTTAAACTCTTCGAAGATTACTTCATCCATCTTAGATCCTGTGTCGATTAGGGCAGTGGCTAAAATGGTTAGGGAACCTCCATCTTCAATTTTACGTGCTGCTCCGAAGAAACGCTTAGGTTTATGCAAAGCATTTGCGTCTACACCTCCGGAAAGAACCTTTCCTGAGGCAGGAGAAACGGTATTGTAGGCCCTCGCTAAACGGGTGATCGAATCCAAGAGGATTACTACATCATGACCGCATTCGGTCATACGCTTTGCTTTTTCCAATACGATATTCGCCACTTTTACATGTCTATCGGCTGGTTCGTCAAAAGTAGAGGCAACTACTTCTGCATTAACACTACGGGCCATATCTGTAACTTCTTCAGGACGTTCGTCAATAAGAAGTACAATCATGTAAGCCTCTGGATGGTTGGCAGCTATAGCATTCGCTACCTCCTTCATCAGAGTAGTTTTTCCAGTTTTCGGTTGAGCAACAAGCAAACCACGCTGGCCTTTACCGATAGGAGAAAAGAGGTCGATAATTCGTGTAGATAAAGTCCCTCGGCGTCCAGTAATGTTGAATTTTTCTTGTGGGAAGAGTGGGGTGAGGTGCTCAAAAGCTACTCGATCACGAATCCAATCAGGTTCGCGCCCATTGATGCTTTCTACTTTTACTAGGGGGAAATATTTTTCGCCTTCTTTAGGCGGACGAATTTGACCACGAACCGTATCACCGGTTCTAAGGCCGAATAATTTTATCTGATTTTGTGAAACGTAAATATCGTCTGGAGAATTCAAGTAATTGAAATCACTAGACCTAAGGAAACCGTATCCATCCGGCATCATTTCTAATACTCCCTCACTTACAACAATCCCATCGAAGTCATATTCATGTTTACGATGTCTTTGATTGCGATCATTGTTCGAAGGGTGTTTGTCGTTTTGCCTTCTATTATCGTTCCGGTTATCGTTTCTGTTGTCGTTTCGATTGTCGTTCTGATTTCTTTGGTTGCGATTATCATTTCGATTTTCGCTTCGGTTTTCGTTTCGACCTTCTCCTTGATTTTCCTTTCGGTTGTCTCTTCGATTGTCCTTCCGGCTATCGTTCTGACTTCTAAAATTCGACTTATCGTTATCGTTTGGTTTAGCCTCACGTTTTGGACCGCGCTCACGTTTTTGCTCCGGAGTACTAGTCTTTGGTCCTTCCTCTTGATTATCTAGTTCCATCCTCGTTTGCTCCTCATTTTTGTCACTTGGATTTTTACGAGGGCTTCTGTCTCGCTTTTCGCTACTGGACCTATCGTCGGAGGGCGTGCTTTCTTCTGGGGCCTTTACACCATCATTGGAATCAACCGATAGTTGGATATTTTTAAAGGCTTCAGGATTGATCGCTTGCTTATCTAGGATAGCATAGATTAAGTCCATTTTTTTTAAAGTGCGGAACTTAGAAATTTTTGAAACTTCCGCGATTTGCCTTAAATCCGGCAACTTCATGGACTTTAGTTGATTAATATCGTACATCGTAACAAATAGGAAATGTTAGTACAGAATGTATTCCGTAAAAAAGAAGAATGTCTATAGGTCTTCAGAAATAGTTGTAGACCAGATTTGATAGGAGCAATAATACAAAGATTTCCCTTAAACGCAGCGGGCTCAGTGTTTTTTTAGCAATTTTGCCTAAAATTTCGAGCATGATTCAGCGGATTCAATCCCTCTACTTTTTATTAGCAGCTTTAAGCAGTTTGGTTCTTTCCTTTTTCGTTTCCTTATACGCGGGGAATGAAGGTCCAATAATGCTAATTGATGAGCCCGTATTTCTAGTATTTTTTGTTTTAGCAGGAATCTCAAGTTTAGGAGCGCTGTTCTATTTTAAGAAGAGGCAAACTCAAGTGGTACTTGGGCGTTTGGCCATTATTCTGAATTTTGTAGTACTTGGTTTAATGCTCTATTTCTGGTTTGATCACTATGAAGCTTCCGCCAAAGCGCTCGGTCTAGGGGTGTTTTTACCTTTGATCCAAGTAATCTTGTTGATTTTAGCTAACCGCGGTGTAATGAAGGATGAGGCCATGGTTCGGGCCGCCGATCGCTTTCGTTAATCTTTCGGCCAACGCGGGAGTTCAATCAGTTCAAGGTCTTCAATTTTTGCATCCGTTACGGTAAAACGCAGCATACTTCTCACTTTGTGAAATCCTTGAAGGCCTACCGCTCCAGGGTTCATGTGTAAATGATGGAAAATAGGGTCTTTAACGACTTTTACAATATGACTGTGCCCACAGATTACTAAATCGTATCGCTTCGCGTTAAGTATTTTTAGCATTCGTTTATTATATCGTTTAGGGTAACCTGCGATATGCGTCATGAATACTTTGATTCCATTTACCTCAAAGTCAAGATTAAGTGGGAACTCCTTTCTGATTTCGGTTCCATCAATGTTTCCATAAACTGCTCTTAAGGGGGCTATGTCTTGCAGCTTTTCTATTATCTCGAAATTACCGATATCCCCAGCATGCCAGATTTCATCGCAACCTCTTAAGTGTTTGATGAAACTATCGTCTAAGTGAGAATGACTATCACTCAATAAACTAATTCTGCGCGGGCTTGCCATGCTTTTAAATACCTTTGCCACAAAGAAAGGCCCTTTGCGTTACTTTTTAAAATTAGCTTACAACGGAAGTGATTTTCATGGCTGGCAAATTCAACCGAATGCGCCATCGGTGCAGGAGTTTCTCAGCGAAAAGTTGAGTATAATTCTCCGAAAGGAAATTAATGTGGTCGGCGCTGGTAGAACGGATACCGGTGTGCATGCTAAAGTAATGTTTGCCCATTTTGATTTAGAATATACTTTGAAAGATAAAGCGGCTCTTTTGAATTCGCTTAATAAAATGTTGAGTCCGGCGGTTTACGTTAGCGAGATGTTACTAGTTAGGGACGACGCTCACGCACGATTTGATGCTTTGAATCGAGCTTATGAATATTGGGTGAATAGAGAGCGCGATCCCTTTTCGGATGGCTTGGCGGCCAATATTTTATACCCCCTTGATTTGAACTTAATGAATGAAGCAGCGGCCAAACTTTGTTATAAGGGCGATTTTAGTTCATTTTCCAAATCAAAAACCCAAACCAAGACCAATATTTGCGAGATTCGCAAAGCCTATTGGGAAGACCGAGGGAATCAATGGGTTTTTCATATTGAGGCCGATCGATTCCTGCGGAATATGGTTAGGGCTATTGTTGGTTCACTGATTGAAGTTGGCAAGGCTAAAATGTCTCTGAAAGATTTTGAAGAAATGGTTGAGGCGAAAGACCGGAGTCTAGCAGGTGAGTCCGTACCTGCAAAAGGCTTGTATTTAACGAAAGTGGATTATCCACCACAAATATTTTTAGATGAGCGATAGCGTTAGTGGTAAGGCATTTGATTTAAAATTGCTTCGGAAGATTCTTCGTTATGTGAAACCCTACCAATGGATTTTCTACGGCTCCTTTTTCCTAACGATTTTGCTGAGTGCTTTATCGACGGCACGTCCTTTAGTGATACAATACGTTATTGATCACTTTATTCTTCAGCCCGACCTGGAGAATTTAGGTCTCTTTACAGTCTATTTGGGTATTTTATTGGTTTTGGAAGCGGTAGTTCAGTTCTCATTTATTTTTGGGGCTAACTATTTAGGTCAGAGTATAATACGTGACCTTAGAGTACAGCTGTATGAACATATCTTGTCCTTTAAATTAAAGTACTTTGATCAAACTCCTATTGGAACTTTGGTTACGCGTGCCGTAAGCGATATTGAGACAATAGCCGACATTTTCGCTCAGGGGGTCCTGGTGATTTTCGGTGATTTGCTCAAAATCTTTGTCATGGTTTTAGCCATGTTCTACTTTTTCGATTACCGTTTGGTACTTATTTCTTTGTCAGTGGTGCCAGTATTATACTATGCGACACGTTTATTTCAATTAAAGATCAAGAGTGCTTTTCAGGATGTTCGAACTCAAGTCGCGTCTTTGAATGCCTTTGTTCAGGAACATATATCCGGCATGGCGGTGGTTCAAATTTTTAATAGAGAAAAGGCGGAAATGGAACGCTTTATGGCGATAAATGATAAACATCGCGAAGCCAATATTAGATCAATATGGTACTTCTCCATATTTCTGCCGGTTATTGAAATTATGAGCGCCATAAGTATTGGTTTAGTGGTCTGGTTTGGAGGCCTTAAGGCAGCAGGCATGAGCGATAAGTTCTCTGTGCAAATTTGGTGGTACAGATTGATGGATTCTCCTATTGGAGAGCAAATGGCGCAGATTACCCTAGGTGAAATTACGGCGATCATAATTTTTATAAACATGTTGTTTCGACCTTTAAGGCAGTTAGCGGATCGCTTTAATACTTTGCAAATGGGTATGGTAAGTAGCGAACGCGTGTTTAAAATATTAGATACCAAGGACCGAATCGAGGATGAAGGTGACATTGAGTTGCAGGATGTAAAGGGGGAGATCGAGTTTAAAAATGTAAGCTTTGGTTATAAGGAAAACGAGCCCATAATTAAAGGAGTCTCCTTCAAGGCGGCGCCTGGAGAAATGTTGGCTATTGTTGGAGCAACGGGAGCTGGTAAGTCCACATTAATTAATCTCCTAGGTCGTTTTTACGAGATTTGGGATGGCCAGATTTTACTGGATGGAGTTGATATTCGATTAATTAAGCTCAGTAGTTTAAGGGCCAATTTAGCCGTGGTATTGCAAGATGTTTTCCTCTTCAATGATTCTATTCGCAATAATATCACGCTGAACAAAGATGTTTCTCATGAAGAGGTTACGGAGGCGGCAGAATTTATTGGGGTGGGAGAGTTCATCGAAACTTTACCTGATCAATACAATTATACCGTACAGGAGCGAGGAAACATGTTGTCGGTTGGACAAAGACAGCTTTTATCTTTTCTAAGGGCTTATGTGAGCAATCCTTCCGTGTTAATATTAGACGAGGCCACTAGTTCGATTGACACCCAAAGCGAAATGCTAATTCAAAAAGGAATTGATAAGATCACTGAGGGTAGAACTTCTGTGGTTATTGCACATCGTTTAGCCACCATTAAGAAAGCGGATAAGATCATTGTTATGGACAAAGGCCTTGTTGTTGAGGAGGGTAAACATGAGGAATTGTTGGCGATGGAAGGATATTACAATAAGCTCTATCAAATGCAATTTAAATCTGAGGAAGACTCGGATTAGGGGCCATTAAAATCGAGAATTAGGAGTCAAATCTGGCTTTTAGGATACACATATACCTGAGCTTAAGGATAGAGTGTGCCTTTTTATTTGATGCTAAGTACTTTTTTCTTGGTGATTCTGCAATTCATTTTCTACAAATGGTTGACTGCTAGATAATCCCGTGGACTGGACTTTTCTAAACAAGCTTTTTTTATTTAGTGTTCCACCATTCTATAAGAGGTCGGGGATAGGACTAGATGTCCGAAATATTGGTTAAGAACTTTGTAGAAAGGGGCTACCCTTATTTATAAAGCACTATTTAGGGTAAAGCCGTGGCTATTTTAAAGTATGAGAATAGCGGCTAAGCTACTGATGGATATGAAAACCCATAGGCTTAAGCCCAGCACTAAAGACCTCCAACCTGCTTTCTTGATTTTATCAACGGAGAGACCCGCACCTACTAAAAAGAGTGTGGCGGTAAGAATTTTCCTTGCAATACCGCTAATTCCAGAGCTCCAGCCTTCTGGCAGGCCAACTATACTATTAATTAGCATGGCGCCAATAAAAAGCAGAATGAACCAAGGAAATTTGATTTTCCCCTCGGATTTGAAAAGGCGAGTAGTCACCAAGGCTAATGGAATAATCCATAAGGCCCGTGCTAATTTTATCGTGGTCGCGATTTCCAGTGCTTCAGATCCATAGGTTGCTGCTGCACCTACGACTGAGCTGGTGTCATGTATGGCGATAGCGGCCCAAGTTCCAAATTCTATTTGCGACATTTCTAACCAAAGTCCGATCGGTGGGAAAATAAGCAGGGCAACAGAGTTTAATAGAAATACCGTCCCTATGGCCATACTTATATCTCTTTCCTCGGCTTTTATAATGGGGGCAATAGCCGCAATTGCGCTTCCCCCACAGATTGCAGTTCCGGTCGACAGAAGGTAACTGCTTTTTGGATTAAGCTTTAATAATTTACCTAATAACCATCCTAATAAGAGGGTGAGACTGATGCCAATTACTGTCAAGACAAAGCCCTCTTGTCCTGCCGCCAGAGCCTTTTCATATTGAATACCAAAGCCCAAACCTACAACTGCGATTTTCAGGGACCAGTTTACAGCACTTTTATTTTTCGAGGCAAAAGGATGTCCTAGGCTTAAATTGAATATAAATCCAATTACCATTGCTAAGGGCGGGTTGAGCCATGGGCTCAAGCTCAGAATTAGTAAAGCAATAAATAATGCTTGGCGAATAAATGTCAAAGCTGTTTATTTTCGGCAAAGGTAAGTTACCGGTATCAATTGCTGGGGTGACTAATATCGCTAACGTAGTTGAGTGCAAATCCCAATACCTATCCGACCTATAACGTCAAATCCAGCGCCCGATTCAGCAAGTCCATCTATTTCATCGCTAAAGGTCGTGCGCCCGCCGGCAAAAAGGTCAACGGATAACTTTGGGTTCATTCGGATCTTAACATCTACCAAACCTTCCGCATAAGGAAGCATTTTGCCCTCTTCAAACACGGTGAAGCTGCTTGGGATGTTTATGGCATCTATAGTTTCATTGAACTGGTAGGCCATGCCCCCATTGGCTGAGATGTATACCCGGAATGGGTTGTACAGTGCTGCACGACCTCCTTTAATAAATGGAAAAAACATTAAGCCTGCTCCAATGGAGCTATGGCTGCCCGAGCCGTAATAATAGGAGCTCTTTTCTCCACTGGGAGCCATGTAATCTATATTGTATTGTAAATGACTAATCACTAAATTGAAATGTGCCTTAGAGCCAATTGGTACTCCATAAACCATATTTAGACCCATGCCTAAGTCATCCCCAATCCTCCCTCTTCCCATGGCCTCACCTTGAATAATCATTGCACTGAAATGAGTGGTTAGGCATTGTTGAGCTTTACTGATTTGTAGGCTAAGCAGTAAAATAGCAAGTAGCGTAATTTTCTTCCCCATAATTTTTGATTTTCCCCTGATTTATAATATCAGAATAAAAGTATCAAAAATTAATACGATAGTCTTTATTTGACTTTAAAATGCTGATAAATAATTACTTAAAAATTATAAAAAAATAAATCTATAGCAACTTAATTGACTGATAATCATAAGCCAATTCACAATTAAAAAAATTAGGGAGCGTACGAAAGTCCGAACCGAATTAGTCCCATTAAATCGGGACTTTTGCCAGAGCCTATTAGCCCATCTGCGTCATCATCGAAGGTGGAACGAAGACTTCCTTGAAAGTTAAAAGCCCACTTAGGATTAACTCGAACCTTCAACCCAAGACCGATTTCAGCAAGGGGAGAGACGAAACCTCCGTTTAGATAGGAGAGGCCAATATTGGGACTTGCTTCGGTGCTCAGGTTTTGATACGCCAAGCCTCCATAAATAAAGGCATAGGGTCTAAAGGGCTGATAAATGTTTGACATCCCATGGGTGCTCAATAAGTAAATGTTAACACCTCCGGATCCACTTAAGTGGATGCCTTCAATTTTGGCGTACGAAATACTGTTGGCATTGGTAGTGCCGATATAATCCATGCGAAGGGCCAAATAATCTAATTTCCAAGAAAATTCATAGCGTGGATTAATTAAAGGGAAGTCACCCGTGAACCCAATTCCCAGAGCAAGGTCGTCACTTAAGAATGAGCCTTGAGACACTTCCCCTTGAACTGCCATTAAATTGATGTTTAATCCATAGCTATTGCGCTGGGCACTTAAAATATAGCTTGATACAACAAGAGTCAATATCGTTAAGACGACCCTCATCCTAGAAAGTATAACCTAAACTAAGGTGAGCGAAAATGATAAAGTCGTTAACTCCAGTATGCCCCGATATACCATCCCAATAATCATGAAAACCATACTTCGCACCTGCAGATAACTCTATAAACCACTCATGGTCTAAATAGACTCTGATACCTCCTTCACCACTAACAAAGGGACTCACTTTAAAGCCAGGCTCTCTTTTTTGTTGAGGATTTGCGCCCAATCGATCGGCTTCTAAATTGTGAATGAAGGTTTCAATTCCTGCAAAAGCAGCTCCAAAAAGGGCCCATTGCCCTTCGCGAGGTCGGAACCGAGACAAATCATTGTCCAGATAGAATTTGATGCCTCCACCCAAATTAAAATGCTCAGATTTTGCCTGATACAAAGTATTTTGGACGAGGAAGTCACGAACCTGAATTCTCCCTCGGATTCTATGATAACTCGCAATGGCAGTAAGTTGCCACCGCGAGTCTTTCAGCCAATGATTATATTGGAAATAGGCACTTCGTCCTAATTCTTCTAGAGGAGAAAGTACGTCATTAGAAGTCTCAGATCTAAATGCCGACGTTCCTAGCCCAAAATTCACACTTTTATATTGTGCGTATGCCTCCCCTGTAAATAGACAAAGTGTTATTAAAAATAAGAGCTTCCTCATTCTCCTTCCCTTGATTCCCCGATTAGTCTATTCTTCCTTTTCTTTATTAACAGTTTCCTGAACCTTATTGCCCACGGCGAAGGAAGTAACTAAGTCATTGAGCATATTACTAGCGGCATTCGGGCTATTTGGAAGTAAGATTAAATTGCTATTGGTGTTTTCACTAACCGCATGTAAAGTATCGTAATGCTGAGTGATCACAATGAGGGCTGAAGCTTCCTGACTGTTAATTCCAACTTGATTTAAAACTTCTACAGATTCTTCCAAACCTTTTGCAATCTCCCTTCTTTGGTCTGCAATACCTTGACCTTGTAATCGTTTACTTTCAGCTTCAGCGGTGGCCTTAGCCACAATTCGAATTCGTTCTGCTTCGCCATCATATTCGGCAGCCACCTTTTGACGCTCCGCGGCATTAATTCGGTTCATGGCACTTTTCACCTCATGGTCTGGGTCAATATCGGTTACCAAAGCTTTAATTATTCCATATCCATAGGTATTCATAGCTTCCTCTAATTCGCGTTTGATGGCGATAGCGATATCATCTTTCTTTTCAAAAACATCATCCAACCTAAGTTTTGGGACTTCGGCTCGTACCGTGTCAAAAATATAGGAAGTAATTTGAGCTTGAGGATTTTCCAATCGATAGAAGGCATCGTAAACAGAGTCCTCCAGAACCAAATACTGGACAGAGACTTTTAATTGAACAAATACATCATCCTTGGTTTTTGTTTCCACTAATACATCCAGTTGCTGTATTCGAATACTAACTCTTCCTGAAACGCGATCAACTATAGGAATTAAAAAATGTATACCTGGTTTACGTATACTGTGAAAGCGCCCAAATCTTTCGACAATTGCAATTTGCTGTTGTTTTACAATGAAAACACCAAATATTAGAATTAGAAGTACTAAAACTATAAGAAGGATGGTTTGAATCATGATCTTTGAATTAGGCTTTGAAATTACAAAATACTATTGGCCAAAGATTACTTTCTTTGTCTGAATTTATAGGCTATTGGAGGAGTATTACAAAATATTGGGAGTGGATTCGAGTGTTACTGATGAGGTTCTAAAAAAGGCCTACAGAAAATTAGCATTTGAATATCATCCGGATAGACAAAGCGGCAGTGAGGAAAAGTTTCGCGAGATCCTGGAGGCCTACGAAACGATTTTAAATTGGCGGAAAGCGAAGGAAAGCCTCCAAAATTTGTCGCCAGACGAGAAACAAAAAATTTATGATCATTTAAAAGCGAAAGCTCAAGAGAAGGCAAAAGCTGAGGCGCACGCTCGTGCAGCGAAATATCGAGAAAAAAAGATGGCGGAGCAGAATCGTGCTTATACCATTGCCGTTTACAGTTTAATAGGTATTCTTTTTACAGTTTACTTCGCTTATAAAAGCTATCAATGGTTTGTGGATTTTAAGATCAATCAAGATCCACAACGATCCGTGGCCACGGTTATTGGGATTGAACGGAATAGGGTAGTTTACACTTTTGACTTTAAGGAGCAAAGTGTGCAAGATCGAAGTTACGTTAGCGGTTATGGTATTCAAATGTTTGCTGATAATGGCATGCCATTAAAAACGGGAGACCAATTTATCGTTCATTTTTCTGGCCTTGACTTAGATTATCATAAACTCGATTTTTATAAAATATCGACTTCTACTTTTAATCGATACATCGATCTTGCTGCTAAATCTATAGTTCGTTCTAGTCTCGACCCACTAAAACCCTCAAAGGCAATTAGTCTCGAAAAAGCGCGATGTTTAGCCCTTTTGGTTTATGATCAAAATGGATTAGAAGGCCTTGCAAAAATTTACCACTTTGACACCAACCCTCTTAATAAGCTGGGGCATAACAAGTTTACTTGGTTTTTCTTTAAATCATCCGATGATTTTGAATGGGCTATGGAAGAGTGCAAAATAGTGCTTGAATAAGGCCTTCAATTTTAGCTATTTTTGCGCCAAACAAAGCGCATGGCCCAAAAACCTTCATTGCCAAAAGGCACTCGTGATATTTTACCCGATTCGATGTTACAACGTGAGTATATTTTGGATTGTATCCGAAGTGTATTTAAGAAGTATGGTTTTGCTCCGATTGAGACTCCAGCTATGGAGAAGCTTTCGACCTTGACTGGAAAATATGGGGAGGAAGGAGATCGATTAATTTTCAAAATCTTACCAAGAGGAAGAAAATACGATTCGGCCTTTAAAGAATCCGATTCAACCGCTGTTGAAAAAAGGCTTTCTGAAAATATTGAAGAGGCCCTGCGTTACGACCTAACTGTTCCCTTTGCTCGGTTTGTAGCTCAAAATCAAAATGATCTAAGTTTTCCCTTTAAACGCTATCAAATTCAGCCTGTTTGGAGAGCAGATCGACCGCAGAAAGGCCGCTTTAGAGAGTTTTTTCAATGTGATGCGGATGCTATTGGCTCCAAGTCTTTATTGCAAGAATTAGAGTTTATAAGTATTTACCAAGAGGTATTCCAGAATCTTCAATTACCAGTTCGTATCAAAATGAATCACCGTAAGCTATTGGCGGGACTAACGGAAAACTTCGGGGTTTATGAGCATTTTGGAGCCTTTACCATAGCCTTAGATAAATTGGATAAAATTGGATTGGAGGGGGTTGTGAAAGAGCTGAGCGATAAAGGTTTAGCAGATTCTGCCACAGATGCTTTGAAAGGAATAGCAAATTTATCGGGTACAAATAATGAAAAGCTTGAATCTCTGATAAGCTTAGTTGGTGAATCTAAAATAGGTAAAGAAGGCTTAGATGAATTGAAGTTCGTTCTTCATTCTGCCGAGACTCTTGGAATTTCCGATTTACTGGATATTGATCTTAGTCTGGCTCGAGGCCTTGATTATTACACCGGAGCAATATTCGAAGTAAAGGCAGAGGGCATTGAACTCGGTTCCATTGGCGGCGGTGGTCGCTATGATGATTTAACTGGAATTTTTGGATTGCCAAATATGCCAGGGATCGGTATTTCCTTTGGTTTAGATCGAATCCAGTTGGCTTTGGAAGAGCTGACCTTATTTCCAAGCCTGGCTGCAAATAGTACCGAAATCCTACTCATAAATTTCGGGGATGAAGAAGCATTATTTGGATTAAAGTTGGCCAAGCAACTGCGGGATTTAGGAGTAAAGGTCGAGTCCTATCCAGATTCTACTAAACTTAAAAAGCAGCTTGATTACGCAAATAAAAAGGGCATTCATTATGTGTTGATGATTGGCTCTAATGAAATAAAAGAAGGGAAGTTCCTACTGAAGGATATGAGGGATGGAAGTCAAGAGCATCTTGGCGCTATAGAACTACTCGAGAAATTTAATCCTCAAAAATCCTCCCATCATGGCCATTGACTCTTACAGTATTACTCCAGATTACTTAAGCTTATCCGATTTATATCAAATATTTAGCGAAAGAAGGGAGGTCGTGCTTTCGGAAATGTCGAAAGCATTGATTGAGAAGTGCAGAAGGTATCTCGATCAAAAAATGGAAAGTCACGATGGGGCTATCTATGGCATTAATACAGGCTTTGGTTCCTTGTGCAATGTTGCGATAGAGGGAAAAGACTTGCAGCGACTTCAAGAGAACTTAGTGCGCTCTCATGCCTGTGGTACGGGGGAGGCCTTGGACCCCGAATACGTTAGATTGATGCTTCTCTTGAAGGCGAGAGGCTTATCATATGGGCATTCTGGTGCTAGTTTGAATACGGTAGAAACATTGTTGTATTTCTATAATAATGAAATACTACCAGAAGTTTTTGAGCAAGGTTCTTTGGGTGCATCAGGTGATTTAGCTCCTTTGGCACACCTAAGTCTGGGCTTAATGGGAGAGGCCCAAGTTTATTATAAAGAGTCCTATAGAGCTGCAGCAGATGTATTTAAGGAACATGAACTTAAGCCAATTAAGCTTCAATCTAAGGAAGGCCTAGCACTTTTAAATGGCACTCAGTTTATGCTTTCGCTAGGAATTAAAGCCTACTTTGAGACTAAGAAGTTGGCCTACCTTGCAGATGTGATAGGTGCCTTAAGTTTAGAAGCCTTTGATGGAAGAAAGGAGCCATTCGATTCATTGATTCACTACGCCAGACCGCATAATGGTCAAATTACTACAGCACAGCACTTTAGGGAGTTATTAGAGGGCAGTGAGATTATAGAATCCGAAAAGGAACACGTTCAAGATCCTTATTCATTTCGTTGCATACCTCAAGTGCATGGTGCTAGCAAGGACATGTTGGATTATGTGGCTAAGGTTTTGGAAACGGAACTGAATGCTGTAACCGACAATCCAACGGTATTTGTAGATGAGGATAAGGTGATTAGTGGGGGAAATTTCCATGGCCAACCCTTAGCTTTGGCTTTGGATTCTTTTGCGATTGCAGCGGCTGAATGGGCTAATATTTCTGAAAGAAGGACTTATCTCTTGATCTCAGGTCAAAGGGGTTTACCAGCATTCTTAGTGGCAAAACCAGGCTTAAATAGCGGTTTGATGATTGCTCAGTATACAGCGGCCTCAGTCGTAAGCCAAAATAAGCAATTATGCACACCAGCATCGATCGATAGTATTGTTTCTTCCAATGGTCAAGAGGATCACGTAAGTATGGGAGCAAACGCCGCTACTAAACTCCAAAAGGTCATTGATAATTTAAAGACTGTTTTAGCTATCGAGTTGATTACGGCTTCACAAGCTTTAGCTTTTAGAGAAAAGAAGACTTCCCCATTTTTAGCTTCATTCGTTGAAAGTTTCCGTGAAGTAGTTCCATTTATCGATGAAGATCGATACCTACATGCCGACATTGAAAATGCAAGACAGTTTATCGATCAATTGAATGTGGATGAAGATCTATTATTCTAACGAACAAGGCTAAAGAAGCCCGTGATTTTGCGCTGGCTTTCTAGAATAACATAAGTGTAAACACCACCTGGAGCATTTTGGCCTCTATAGGTGCCGTCCCAAAATTCGGAATAGGGTTCATTTGTTTCATAGACAAGCGTTCCCCAGCGATTGAATATTTTAAGATTTGCACTTTCGTCACAAGGGTCCCCAAAAATTTCGAACTTATCATTTAAGCCATCACCATTAGGCGTAAAGGCCGTGGCCGTGTACACTTCCTCACGGATGTCATCGACTTGAATCGTATAGGTGTTCTGGTGGATTTTATTACAAATCGTATCCTCAATAGTAAGACTAATGATTTTTTGTCCTGGCTCAAAAAAGCGAATAACGGGGCTTGAGCCTTGATAATTCTTACCACTGGTTTCCCAATTGTAAATCAACCAGGGAAGATTGCTAGTATTTGAAATTTCAAGCTCGCCATTACTGCATGAACTAATACTTACATTAATTTCTGGCAGGGAGGAGGTGTCCCTAAATTCAATGGTTTTATAAATCGTATCGGCTCTTTGACAAACGGTGTCTTTGGCAACCATCATAACCTCATATACTCCGAATGAGGTGTATTGATGGAAAGGATTAGGCTCATTGCTACTAACACCATCTCCGAAGTTCCATTCGTAAGAATTGGCGATAATGCTCAAATTGTGAAAGCTTGCTTCCTTATTATTATCACAACTAGTGTAGTCCACCATAAAATTAGAAATAGGCGTCCGTACTGCTGTATGCTCAATTTGCAGATAAGAGGTGTCGCTAATATTGCAGATGGAATCATAGGCAATTAAAGTGATGGTGTAGCTCCCTAAGATTCGATAGGTAATAGAAGGATTCACATCAGTGGACAGATCACCATTACCAAAATCCCATGTGTAATTGGTGGCATTGGTACTCTGATTTTCGAGATTGACGATTAGTCCATCGCAAATTGAATCCACGCCAGTGGTAAAGCTGATGGAAGCATTGGCCTCTAAAATTTGATTAAAACTAAACTTAAACACCGCCATATTACAGCTAGGCCCGCCAGAGCTGGTAGCATAAGCTCCTGGAGTGGTTGGGAAGCTTTGATTATTGCAATTGGAGCAAACGGCTTGATAGATGGTTCCATCTTTATTAAATCTAGAAGTACCGCCATCTACATGCTCATTATCATTGCCACCTAAATAACTTGCGGTAAGTAGGCTACTAGCATCGTGACCTAAAATCATAAAGTAAAAATCGCTGCCATCGGTGGAGCTTTGAAAAGCATCTTGTGTTACAGGTAGACCTAAAGTGTTCCCATTTTGAGTACCCGGGAAACCTACCATATTTGCTGAGCCATTCCAACCAGAGAAATAAATATTTAAACAGCGGTCAACCATAAAGGCACTAGGAACTAAGTCTTGTTTATTTTGACCACTTCCGACCATGGTTTGCCACTGAAGAGCACTCAAGTTGGAATCAAGTTTAGCGATAAATTGACGAGAGCTGGGGTTATTGTAAACTCCAGGGCTAATATTTAAGGCTCCATTTGTTTGTCCAGCGATATACACAGAGCCATAATGATCAATATCTAATAAGAAACTTTGATCACGTTGGTTGGTACCGAAGTAAGTTGCAGCTCGGAAATCACCATCATCTAAATCAAAAGAAGCCACATAACCATCTATACCTCCTTGCTTGGAGTCTTGGTAGGCGTTGATATGCATTGGTAAATTGCCACTTTCTGTGGCACCAGTTATGAATAGCTTGTCATTCGATATTTTAAGGGCATAGCCAGCATCGGCTTGTAAATCGCCATAATATCTGCCCCAAATTAAAGTGCTTAAGTCATCGTTAAAAAGCCCTATTATCGCGTCTTGAGAGTTTTGATTACGATCCTGCGCGTTATTACCACGTAAGGGCACATTCATACTCTTGGTGGAGCTTAAAACGGCAATATCACCATGGTCTGTTAACAGGACCTCCCCTCGATAGTGGTCGCCGTAATTGAAATAAATGTCTTCGTTGATACCATCATTTTTAGAACCACCCCAAAAAGTAGAACCTAGTAATTGCTGGCCGTTAGCACTGATTTTAGCAATGAAAATATCGGAACCATGATTGTAATCATTAAAGGCGAAGGATCTTAAATAATCACCGCCTCCATAATTCTTTTGAAAAGCGTTCACGCTTGTCGGGAAGTCATTTGAGCCTGTATTACCTAATAAAATTAAATTTCCAACTGAATCTGAAATCAGGGAGTGGGCTACTTCTATATCTCGGCCGCCTAAATAAGTGGCGTATAGAAGACGACTACCATCGGCACTAAATTTACTAATCGTAACGTCGACATTGAAAATACTATCTCCCGCAAAGGAGGGTTGAAATACTCCGAGGGTCGTAGGATAATTTACTCCAAAATTGACACCCGCACCATACATGGTGCCGTTTTCGCCATAAGTAGCCGAATTACCAAAGTTCAAATCTCCTGATCCCGAGAAAGTCGCGAATTCTAAAACTGGATCAATTACCAAGGGGTAATTCGGTTGATAATCCTCAACACTAAAACGAACAGTATCGCCTGATAATAAATACTTTGCTTTAACTTCTACTCTTTTCCCATTAATAATTTGGTAGCTGTAAGGAATACTTTCTTTTACCTGACCAAATGCAGTTTGTACAATTAATTTCCCTTCTTCGACACTTATACCTTGTGTGCCATGGTAAATCATTTTGATTTGTTCTGGTCTGGCTACTGCATCTAATGAAATATCAAATTTTAGTAATTCATTAGACTCATAAAACAGGAGATCAATTCCAGGATAAATGTCTTCTCGTTTAGCTTGGCTGCGGGAAGCAATGTTGCTTTTCCAATTATTCGGATCGTTGCCTAGAAAATAATTCCGTGGATAAGCTTCCGTCCCACAACTCTCCCAAGCTTTGCCTTCTGCATTTGAAAATTCGACTTGATAAGCCAGTGCTTTGTTCGGGCCATGGTGGTGCCCGTGGTCGTGATGATGAGCTTCATCAACTAATAGTACCCGATAGCCTTCTTGGTTGAAGAATACAGCCCCTTGTTTCAACTCCAGTTTGGAGCTAAAGTCACCAGCCCATTGGCCTTCATTTTGAACAAAGAAAGCTTGGGCGAAGCTTTGCGCGTTCCATAAAACGCAAAGCAAGAAGCCATATAAACGTAGTACCCTCACGATTGGGTCTAAAAATAATAAAAAATAGAGGGACTAAGTGCCTAGATGAAAGGGATTTATCCAAAGAAAGACTTCACTTAGTAAAGGAGTAGTTCGGCTTCAATGAAAATTAGCTCTGATTTATGTTGACAAGCAATTAAATAACGGCTCTTGTGTGACTTATTGATTTTTAACTTTTTAGCGATATAATCGGCCTTGTCTGGGAAGTTTTTGGATACAATATTGTAGCTCCCTTTTGCAAAGCTCTTATCGTAACTTTTTGTTGTTCGTAAAACCTTGAAAACTCTGCCGGGATAATCTTTTCTATGCATATTGCTAGTATAGATATGCGTATGAGTATCAAGTTTCCTTAATTGCCAATCGTAGGCTAAGTTGTCTTGAATACCTGCTTTTAAAATACTGGCATTGGGCAAGTACAAGTAGGAGTCTAGGCTAGCTATTTCCACTTTTTTATTATCCGAGTAATGCGATTCAAAATACTCAAGATCATATTCAGTGATATTTGCAGTCCTTATTTTCAAATCAGCTTTATAGTTATGCTCCCAATAAAAGCAAACTTCCTTGCAGTCGTTACGCTGACTAATTACCCAAATTTCAGAAACTCCAGGAAGATGAGCTAGGTAATTCGAGATGCTTATCATTGGGCTTAGCTTTACCAGGAGCTTATCTGATTTCCCAAGTAATTCTGGCAGCAATTCTAATATGTTTGGCTGATAGTCCTCCACCTTAATAATACTATGAGCATGTTCGTTTCTTCGAGAAGGGTCGAGGTAAATAAAGTCTTGCTTTTCTAGTTTTTTGAGGAATGTTTCTGCCCTTATGCCATGAAACGAAGTATTGTATAGATCTTGGGACCTGAAATTATGTTGAACAATCTGCAAAAGCTCTTCATTAGGTTCCACAAATTGGCAGTGCTTAAAATTGGAGGCGAAATGAGAACAATCAATACCGAAGCCTGCGGTTAAATCCGTCATTCGGTCACCTCTGCCGATCCACTCACTTTTCAATTGAGCCGTTTCTTCGCTGCTGGATTGAGCAAGGTTTAAACTCGGTGCTAAAATCAGATTTGGATTATGGTAGTAGCTGGGTAACTTTTTTCGCACCCTTTGTTTCTGGGCAATTTGCTCGATGAGCAAGCGCTTATCTAGGTCATTACTGTATTTAAGAAGAAGCTTCGTGGAGTCTTCCTTTAGATTTTTTTCGATGAAGCTCAGATTCTCCTTTTCTTCCAGGAGTTTCTCAATCTGGGTTTTCTTCATCATTAAGGGAACTTTGGGTAAGCCAACGTACAAACTTTACATGAGGGAAAAATTCAGCTGCAAGTAATCTTAATACACTGTAAACTGGCACTGCTACAATCATTCCGGCGATTCCAGCCAAGGAAGCTGCAAAGGAAATCACTAAAAATATTTCCAGAGGATGTGCTCTTATCGAAGTAGAAAAAATAAAGGGCTGGGTAATAAAATTGTCAATTAGTTGTACCGAAGCAAAAATTAGGAAGATGAAGAAAAAAGCTGCCCCTAATTCCATCGAAGGATTGTGAATCGCTTGAGCCATTCCAATGACTAATCCAAAACTGGCCCCAATCATTGGGCCTAGGTAAGGGATAACGTTGATTAAACCAGCAAAAAAACCAATAACAATAGTATTATGGAAACCCGCTAATTTCAAGCCCACCGATACCAATGTGGTGATTATGGTAATTTGGATTAGCAGTCCAACAAAATAGCGAGAAAGATTAGTGCGAAGTCGTGGTGAAACATGACCAACGCGATCTTCATATTTATCTGGTACAAAAGCCATTATAATGTTCCGGAATAAAAATTTCTCCCGCATAAAGAAGAAGGTGATGAATATGATACTGAAAATAGCAAAGGCTAAGTTTCCTAAACTTCCAATAAGGCCGGTAAAGGTGTCGGTCACATTTTCAATATTAAAGACTTCACTGATCCCAGGCCTGATGGAACTCATAGCCTCTTTGGATTTTAAATCACTTCCTTGTAAACCTAAAAATGCCTGAAGCTGATCAACTTCATCTCTAATTTCTGTAAAGAGGGAGTCAAAGTTTATTTCTGCTAATGCGCTTAATTCGGACATCAGCGCTGGAACGAATATCGAAAACAGGCCTCCGATAACCCCTATCATTAAGAAAAGGGTGAGGGCGGCGGCAAGGCTTCGATTTAAATTTATTTTAGCCCAGCGTTGTCCGTTTAATGCGTCAACGATAGGCTTACCCATTAAGGAAATAACAGCCGAAATAAGAACATAAATCAAGGTGTATCGGACGATCCAAACGGTGTAGGCTAGCCAGACAATCAATACGACGTAAAGAAGGCTGATAAGAATTTGCCGTGTTACATTATTCATAAGGCTTGGTTAAAGGCGTGATGAATGATATTAGCCCCCATTCGTAAGGCTTTTAGACGGAGGGCCTCCGGATCATTATGAACTTCTGGATCTTCCCATCCATCTCCCAAGTCGGCTTCAAAGGTGTAGAGCAGACATAATCTTCCATCAATAAAGATGCCCCAAGCTTCAGGAGGAGATCCATCGTGTTCATGGATTTTTGGAAGGCCTTCCTCGAACCGAAAAGGTGACTTAAATATTGGGTGTTCCCGGCTTAAAAGAACCATTTCGAGATTTGGAAACAAGGCCTCTATTTCCCTTCGTATGTAGGGGTCCATTCCATAATTGTCATCAATATGGATAAAACCGCCCGATTCTAAATACAAACGAAGATTATCGCGCTCTTCAGAATCTAAAACCACGTTTCCGTGTCCTGTGAGATGTAAGAAGGGGTAGTTGAAAATCTGTGTAGAATGCAGTTCTACCGTGGCAGGCTCTTCTGTAAAGGAAGTATTGATATTCTCGTTACAGAAGATGCTCAAATTGGTGAGAGCCGTCGGATTAGCATACCAGTCGCCGCCACCATTATACTTAACCAAAGCAAGCTGTTCTGTCTGTCCGTATAGATTGACACTGAATAGGAACAAAAGGCTTTGAATGAAGGTCTTAAGGCGCATGGTACAAATTTAGGATTTCTCACGGCTTTTGAAGTCCAGTTGGGCATTGGATAAAGCAGCCACTAAAATTGCCGCTGTTTCGGTGCGCAGGACTTCCTTTCCTAAGGACAGGGGTTGAAAACCGGCTTCTAGGGCAATTTCCACTTCTTGTTCGGAGAAGTCACCTTCGGGCCCAATTAAAACCAAGGATTCTTCAGTTAAATCCAAACTAGAAATGGATAAAGCAGCATGATTATTAACAAGGGCGGCGATGTACTTTTTGGGAAATGGCTCCAAATTCTTTACAAAACGATTAAAGCTTTCGCATTCATCAATTTCGGGGAGGTAGCCTTTGTGACTTTGCTTAAAGGCCGCTTGGATGATGCGCTGGCCGCGCTCTCTTTTGTAAACTTTGCGTTCAGAATGCGCGCAAATTATTGGGAAGAACTTACGAACTCCAAGTTCGGTGGCTTTTTCCAGTGCGATTTCAAAACGATCATTACTTTTTGTGGGGGCAATGGCTAGACTTACAGTTGGTGGTGTTTGCTTTTTTCGATGGCCTTTTATCTTGAACCCCAATCCGCTTTTTGATTCAGTTGTAATTTCAGCTAAATAAACATCGCCCTCACCATAGCTTACCGAAATGTCATCCCCAAGCCCCAATCGCAAGACACGAAGAGCATGGTGACTATCTTCTTTAGATAGGATTCCTTCAATATGATTTCCTTGCTGTGCCAAAAAATGGTTCATACTACAGACTTAAAGCTTTTCGAGCAGCGGCCACAACAGAAAGGTCACAAAAGTCTTTCTCTAGGAATTTGTAATACCCATTAATGGCAATCATAGCACCATTATCTGTGGTAAACTCAAATTTTGGGAGGTAGGTTTTCCATTTTAGGCTTTGCTCTCTATCTATCAATGCTTGTCGCAAGCCGCTATTGGCGGAAACACCCCCAGCTATCGCTATTTTACGAATGCCTGTATCGGCGCTGGCTTTTTCCAATTTGTCCATTAAGATGTCAATAATCGTTTTTTGGATACTGGCGCAGAGATCGTTTAAATGATCTTCCACAAAATTTGGGTTTTCTTTTACCGATTTCTGTAAGAAGTATAAAATACTGGTCTTTAATCCGCTAAAGCTAAATTTATAATCATCCATCCGGGGCTTAGCAAAGGAGAAAGCTTCCGGATTGCCTAATTTGGCATTTCGATCTATAATGGGTCCTGCAGGGTAGGGAAGTCCCATTATCTTACCTGCTTTGTCAAAAGCTTCACCAGCGGCATCATCAATGGTTTCTCCAAGTAGTTCCATTTGATAAGGTGAATCGACTCGTATTATTTGGGTATGTCCACCACTTACGGTTAGGCATAGAAAAGGAAAGTCAGGGTTATCCTGACCTTCAGCTTCAATTAGATGAGCAAGGATATGAGCTCTCATGTGATTGACTTCAATAAGAGGGACTTTTAAAGCAAGGCTCAGGCTTTTTGCGAAGGATGTCCCTACTAAAAGTGACCCCAATAGACCTGGACCTGAAGTAAAGGCAATAGCATCGATATCTTTTAATTGGAGCCTGGCCTCCTTTAAAGCCTTGTCCACACTCGGAATAATATTCTGCTGATGAGCCCGCGAAGCTAATTCGGGCACTACGCCTCCATATTCCGCATGTATTTCTTGGTTTGCGGTTACATTTGCAAGAATTTTACGATTTTGGGTAATGGCAATGGAGGTATCATCGCAACTACTTTCAATCCCCAGAATATTAATTTCCATAAGGCAAAGGTACAATCAGACGGGCGATAAAAATATTTAGTAGGATAATCCTAATCATAGTAGGACTGCTTTTAAGTCTGGCACTGATTTTCAGTATTCCAGCGGTGCAAAATTATGCCGCAAAAAAAGCAACCTCCTATTTAAAGTCTTCCATTGGATTAGAAATTCAATTGCGAGTTTTTGCTTACAAATTTCCAAACCGAATTCACCTTGAAGGTGCCCTAGTGCCAGATTATAAAGGAGATACCTTGTTTTATATCGGTTCATTGGATGCCGATTTTAAAGCCTATGGTTCTTTTAGTGAGAGTTACAGCTTTAACCGTTTAATCGGTGACAGCCTTTTCTGTTATATGACTACTTACGAGGACGGAAATAGTATGTCCAAATTTGTAGACATCTTCGAAACCGATGAGCCAGCTGATCCCAATGCCGTCTTTAATCTATTGGTAGATGAATTGGAATTAGAAAATAGCCGCTACTATTTAAGGGAAAAACCGGATAGCGGAGACTTAGCTTTCTATTGGAGGAATATTACTGGAGCTATGAATGGCTTCTTTGTAAGTGGCAGCGAAGTTGGAGGAGAAATAGAGAACCTTAGCTTTGATGATAGCTCAGGCTTTAGGGTTAAGAGTTTAAAAAGTTCTGTGATTTATGGCAACCGCGGAATACGAGCTCGAAACTTGGATTTAGTTACGGATAAGAGCTTCGTGGAGGGCGACATAGACCTGGTTTATTTTAGCCCTGAGGACTTCCTAAGCTTTTTAGATGATGTTAAGTTACAAGGCGAAATTCGCAGTTCTTCGGTTCACCGCGAGGATATCCAGTATTTCGCGCCTCTATATCCAAATTTCCCTGTAGCTCGTTTGTCTGGCACATTTAAGGGTCCGGTGAATAATCTTAATCTAATTGATATGGAACTCAGCGCATGGAATGCGTTGAAAGCCGAAGGAGATTTAAATTTAAGGGATGTTGATCTGGGCAGTAAGCTATCCTTTTTTACTGATGGACTCGCCATACAAGCCAAAGGAAGTGAAATCAAAGCTATAGTCGCTTTATTCTCAGATGCTGATTTACCCCTTTTTATTAAAGGAGATGATGTATTTAAATGGGAAGGAAGTTATCAAGGAACACTCTACGATTTCAATACTTTTAGCCGAGTAGAGTCGAATCTTCTTGCGGCCGATCTACGCATGGAGGTTAATCATTTGGATGACTTCAATGCCGTAAATTACATCGGCAATATCCAAATAGATCGTTGTGCCGTGGATCAATGGAGTGGAAACAAGGACTTCGGAAGCTTAAGTGCAAAAGTAGAGCTTAACGGAAAGGGGCTGAAACCTGCTACCATGCAAAGCGCAGTGAGAGCGGGCCTTAGCAGTTTAACCTACAAGGGATATAGGTACCAAGGTTTATTTATAAATGGCGATATAGAGGAAGGGGTTTTCGATGGTAGTTTTAAAGCGCGAGATCCAAACCTTAGATTGAAATTTGATGGAAAGGCTAGTTTCATTGCCGATACCTCGCAATATGACTTCCGTCTGATGGTTGATTCAGCGAATCTCTACGCGATGAACTTGGTGGATGATAGCTTAGCCCAGTACAAGGGCTTCATTGATATTGATTTCCGGGCATTGAATTTTGATGATTGGGAAGGCCAGATCGCTTTGCGGGAATCTAGATACAAGAATGCGCGCCGCGAGCATTACATACAAGACATCGAAATTTTATCGATGAAAATGGATACAGCCAAGCAATTGGTTGTCGCATCAGATATAATGGAGGGGCGTATATATGGTAAGTACACTTTGGCAGGCCTTACCAATGTTTTTGCAAATACATTTAAAAAATTTACGGCTCCAAATCGCTACAGGGAGCGGGACACCTTGCAACAAGACTTTCTTTATCAGCTTGAATTAAAAAATACAAGTCTGATATCCCAATTGCTTGTTCCTAAGCTTTTGGTGGAACCAGGTACAAAAATTAGTGGCGCGTATCATTATCGAGATGACGCCTTGGATTTAGCGCTCGAGTCTAAAGCAATTCGTTTTGATGAGCATCTTACTACGAACCTTGATCTTGACTTTAAAAGCTCATATACTTCTAATACGCTGAATCTGGAACTCGGAAATTACCTTTACCGGGGTGGTGAAATTGAGGTAGATAGCCTTCGGTTTCAGAATCAGTTTATAGGTGATAGCCTCCAATATCGATTGAGTTTAATTTTAAGAGACAGTATTGATTCCTATGCCGGATTTAGAGGCCGAGCGGTTTTAACTGACACCAATGCCTTCCTTGTTAGCTTTGATTCCAGTGGTTTTAATTTAGGGGAGGCTAACTTCACCTTAGATCCAGATTCTAAAATGAGGATCGATAGCAATGGGGTGTCCTTTGACTGGTTTCAATTAAGGGGAGAAGAGCTTTTAGCTAATTTAAGTGGCTATATTTCCAGAGATCCTAACCGAATATTAGTTGCTGATATCCAGAGCTTAAACCTCGAGAGGCTTAATTACGTCCTTTCGAATAAGAAGATAAAGGCTAGAGGATATTTAAACGCAAATATCATTGCTGCAGAGCTCCTGGGCGAGCCCAAATTCCTAAGTACTTTATCTATCGATACCCTCGAATTTAATGATGTATTATTAGGTCAATTAAGCATTGATACTGATTTCGATTATGCCAAAGAAACAGTATATCTAGGCGGGTCTCTTAAGCTTGGAGAATTGGAAACTTTGGATCTTGATGGCTATTACGAAACCTCGGAAAGTGGGGAAATGGACGTCAAATTTAATTTTAATCGTTTCCGATTAGCTGCATTGGAGCCATTTGCAAGTCCAATTGCAGAAAATTTGAGAGGTTTAATGAACGGAGAATTAAGGCTTTACGGAAAAGTGGATAAGCCGGATATTGATGGTGAGTTGCTGCTTCCTAAAACAGCATTAACCGTATCCTTTTTACAAACGGATTACAATCTAGTTGACAATCCTAGGGTTCTTATCAATAACCAAAGAATAGCCTTTTCAGACCTCAAACTAAAAGACACCAAGTTTGGTACCGATGGAATTCTTCGAGGGGAAGTGCGTCACCGAAATTTCCAAGATTTTTATATCGATTTATATTTCTTGGCGGAAGAACTCTTGGTGCTAAACACGACTTCCGATAAAGGTGATGCTTACTATGGTACAGCCTATGCTACAGGGCGCATCGATATTAAAGGACCTCCGTCCAAGGTAAGTGTGCTGGCTAATGTGAGTTCTGCTCGAAAAACTTCCTTTAATATCCCTATTGGAGGAGCTACAGAAGTGAAAAATGCCGGCTATGTTAACTTCCTGCCGCCACCATCCCAAAAAGATTCCATAAGCATTCTTAACTATAATTTCCATATTGATGAGGGGGTATCCCTCGACTTTGATATCGATGTTAACCCTAATGCTAGAGTAAGCATTATTTTAAATGAAAGCACGGGTAACAAGCTAAATGCCAACGGTGAGGGGCTTATTAAGATGAAACTTGAGCCTAATAAGGAACTCGAACTTTTTGGCACTTATACAGTAAGTAAAGGAGAATACCAGTTTAACCTTGAAGGCTTGTTCCGGAAGGACTTTGTTGTGCAACAAGGGGGAACTGTAGTCTGGAATGGAGATCCTTACCAAGCTCGACTAGACTTAACGGCTGTTTACACGACAAAAGCCAACCCAGGCATTATTACAGGCGAATCTAATGGGGTAGTTACACCCGTTGAGGTTTATTTGTACATCACGGGCGTACTTACCAATCCCGAGATTAATTTTGACATTAAGGTTCCAAGGGCAAGCACCTCCACCCAATCTATTTTAAGTAATCGACTAAATACTGAACAGGCGGTTAATCAACAAGTATTTAGTTTATTGGCTTTTAACAGCTTTACACCCCCGAGTAATTTCTTTGCAGGTGCTCAATCTGGTATAAATCAGTGGGATATCATTGCCAATCAGGCGGCGGCTTTTTTAAATAAATTCACAGGGGACTATCGAGTAAGCCTTTCATATCAACCGGCTTCTGAGATAGGAACAGATGCTTCTGGAGGAATAAGTAATGAGGAGATTGAAGTGGGCTTGTCTAAAAATTTCTTTGATGAACGCCTTACCGTAAATTCTTCGGTAGAAGTTCCGTTAAACGAGAACAATAACGGAATTGCGGGGGACTTTGAATTGATTTATAACCTCACCGAGGATGGAAGAATAAGAGCTAAGGCCTTTAACCGATCTGTGGATAATCGATTTAGTGTAAACATTTCACAACAACAGCTCTATCAGCAGGGCATGGGACTATCTTTTAAAACGGATTTCAATACTTATTCGGAGGTATGGCGTCGAATTCTCGGCAAGGGGCGTAAAGAAGATCCAGTCGGTGACCCTGAAGTGAATAAGGACTAAATAGAAAGTTAATAAGTACTTTCTTGCTCCACGCTAAGTTCCTTATGCGATCGACTTAAAGTAAATCGAAACCCTTCCTTTGCTTCCATAGTATTTGGGAAGACCTCTTTTGCTTCATCCACCAATTCTTGAAAGCTACGGTAGCGTGCCGAAAAGTGACCTATTAGCAAATGGCTGCTCTTGCAAATTTCTGCAATTTGTGCTGCTTGCTTTGCAGTGGAGTGATTGGTAGCTAGGGCTCTTTCGGCATCCTTTTCCATGAAGGTAGCCTCATGATATAGGATATCGATATCTTTAAAATAGCGGTGCAAATGCTTTACAGGAAGTGTGTCAGTGCAGTATGCGTATGAAAGCGTTGGAGGAGGGTCATAGGTAAGACTCTTATTTTCATAGGTTTCACCTTCCCAACTAAGCCAATCGGAACCGGCTTTAATTCTCCGTATTTCGGCTACAGGGATTTTTAGTTCATCAATCTTATCCTTTCGAATTTTACGTAACCTCGGCTTCTCTTCAAATAGAAAGCCAAAACAGGGCACACTGTGACGCAAAGGAAAAGAATGAACTTGCAGTTGATCACTCTCATAAATGAGACTTTTCTTGGCAGGATCCAATACGTGAAACTCCAGGGGGTATTGAATTCTTGCCTTAGTTGCTTCCAAAAAGCTGAGTAGGGCTTCCTTTAAGCCTTCTGGACCATAGATGAAAACCTTTTGTTCGCGATCTAAGAGCTGTAAACTCGTTAGCAAAGGAATTAGACCGTAAAAATGATCACCGTGAAGGTGGCTAATTAAAATCCGCTTAATTCGAGAAAAGCCAATGCGATGTTGACGTAGCTTAACCTGGGTTCCTTCGCCACAATCCAATAGAAAGTGCTCATCAGCTATACTCAAGAATTGGGCACTTGGGCTTCGGTTGCTAAGAGGAATCGCTGAAGAGGAGCCCAATATGCTTAAGCTCAAGTGTTCCATTAAGATTGAAAGTTCATCTCCTTTTTAGAAGCCAAAAGGTACATTACCGCCATACGAATGGCCACACCGTTTTCTACCTGATTCAAAATGATGCTCTGGTCGCTATCGGCTACATCAGTGCTGATTTCTACCCCTCTGTTAATGGGGCCAGGATGCATGATTACAATTTTGTTCGAAAGCTCATCCAGCAATTTCTTGTCGATACCGTATTGCTGGGTATACTCACGAATACTAGGAAAATATTTCAAGTCTTGTCGCTCATGTTGGACGCGCAGCATGTTTGCAACATCGCACCACTCTAAGGTCTCTCTTAAATTAAAACTCTGTTTAACTCCCAAGCTCTCAATGTGTTTCGGTATTAAGGTACTTGGACCACAAACACGTACTTCGGCGCCCATCTTTTGAAGGCAGAGAATATTTGATAGTGCAACTCGAGAATGCAGAATATCTCCAACAATCGCTACTTTTTTACCTTCAAGGCTCCCGAGTTTCTCTTGAATGGAAAAGGAGTCTAATAAAGCCTGTGTGGGATGCTCATGGGCTCCATCACCAGCATTTACAATGATGCTGTCAACATTTTGGGATAGGAAGTAGGCTGCTCCAGGTTTTGGATGCCGCATCACCACCATATCCACTTTCATACTTAGGATGTTATTTACCGTGTCGATCAATGTTTCTCCCTTGGATACCGAAGAAGAGGCTGCTGAAAAATTAATAACATCAGCCGAAAGGCGTTTTTCAGCAAGCTCGAAAGACAGACGCGTACGGGTACTGTTTTCAAAAAACAGATTGGCAACCGTGATGTCTCTTAGAGAAGGAACCTTTTTAATGGGTCGGTTAATGACTTCCTTAAACTGTTTAGCGGTTTCAAAAATGAGCTTAATGTCGGAGCTCTGAAGGTATTTAATACCTAAAAGATGATTTACGCTTAATTCACTCATTGATTCCTTTTTCTAGGTAAACTGCGTCAACGGATGCGTTGATATCTTTCCATTCTACTGAAACTCGATCACCGATTAAACTATCCACTTGCTCCCCAACATAGTCTGGTTGGATAGGAAGCTCTCGGCTAAATCGACGGTCAATAAGTACCAGTAATTCTATTTCAGAGGGTCGGCCAAAAGATTGGATGGCATCCATGGCCGAACGAACGCTGCGGCCGGTGAAAAGCACATCATCAATAAAGACTACTTTCTTTCCTTCAAGCAGCACGTCGATTTTAGTCATGCTTGGCTCAAGAGGGCTATTTCTTCTTCGAAAATCATCCCTAAAAAAGGTGATATCGAGGGTTCCCGAAGCAACAGAGCCATGGTTATTTTCTTTGAGGATATCGAGTAGCTTCTGTAAAACGTGGACTCCTCTCGTTTGGAGTCCAATCAATACAGTATTTTGGAAATCGCCGTGGTTTTCAATGAGTTGTTGAGCTAAGCGATTCAGCGTAATTGAAATGCTGCGGGCGTCAAGTAATTTCTTCTTATCCATAATCGGCGGTACAAAAGTACTAATTACTGAAAGTGTTTGGACCAGTCTATGCCATCAAAGTTTCCAGAGCTCATTAAAAGCAACACTTCATGCTGTCCAGCATGGCTAAGCACAAAGTCTTCTAGGACACTACTTTCATTGATTACCTTGATAGTTGGGTTGCCAAAAGCTTGCTGTACGCTCTCTGCACTAAGGGCGGGGAGTTTTTTGTGGGCAATGACGTTAGGGTTGAAATAAACAACAGGAGTGTCCGCCGCATCCATTGCTCCTTCGTACTGGCTTATGAAATCGGCGTTCAAACTGCTAAAGGTGTGCAATTCGAGGACAGCCATTATCTTTTGGTTTTCAAAAGTTTCACGAGTGCCATTAAGGCTTGCTTTTACTTTGCTAGGGGCATGGGCAAAGTCGCGGTACACTTGAAATTCAGGTCCTTTGAAAAGGGGCTCCAATCGTTTGGAAGCTCCTTCAAACTCTACGATGGCTTCATAGAACTCTTCATCTGTGAGCCCCATTTGAGTGCATATCCATCGTGCACCTTCTAGATTACTCATATTATGAGCTCCAAAAACTTTAAGCTCTAAATCACCTTCAAAGGTTTCTAATACAAATTTTTGATTATCAACGTGGTAATCTGGTTTACGATAGGGGAACTTCTTAATTTCATTTTTACTTTCCGATACTACTTTCTCCACTTGGGGATCTTCTTCATTGTAGATAATTAGTCCACCCGAATCGATGCACTCCATCAGCAATTCGAACTGATGGAAATAATCCTCAAACTTTGGGAACACATTGTAATGGTCCCATGCAATACCTGAAAGCAGAGCGATATTTGGCCTGTAGTGTATAAACTTAGGTCGAGGGTCTAGAGGTGAGGAAAGGTATTCATCCCCTTCAATAAGCATAAACTCGTTATGATCGGTTATTTTGACCATGGTATCAAATCCTTCCAATTGAGCACCAACCATAAAGTCGCAGTCGTGCCCATGGAAATTTAAGGCATGCAGAATCATGGCAGTAATGGAAGTTTTGCCGTGACTACCCGTTATAACTACTCTCGTTTTGTTTTTAGAGGCTTCATAAAGGTACTCGGGATAAGAAAAGACAGGAATTTCGAGTGCCAAAGCCTTTTTTAACTCTGGGTTATCTGCTCTGGCATGCATGCCTACTACAACTAGGTCGATGGACTCGTCAATACACTTTTCATCCCAGCCCATGGAAGGAGGTAGCAGTCCTTTCTTTTCTAACCTTGAACGAGAAGGTTCAAAGATTTCATCATCGCTACCACTAACATTATGTCCTTGTCCTGATAAGGCAAGTGCAAGATTGTGCATGGCACTGCCGCCGATTGCTATAAGGTGAATTCTTTGTTTGCTCATAGTAGAGCAAAGCTAGGGTATTAGCGGATTTCTAAATCAGCTGTAGCAGATAAGTTTTCCATAAATCGACGTGCAATATCGAAGTCACCTGGATTTAAGCTATCACCAATCTCACTATGGGATTGCGCTTCTGTGCGCATGTCAATTCCCTCGCCGTGGGAGAAGATTTCATCCACATAAACCGTAAATACCAATTCGTAATTTCCATCCTCTTGGATGCTCAGGTTTATAGGATAGGTATTTATGGAATAAAGACTGTCTAAGCCGGGGTGATAGGCGTTGAGCACATCAGTCGAGTCTCCGTTAAGTTGCCCAGTTATATCAGAACGACCTTCTAAAATCGCGAAACGATACTTTAGCATCGTCCAATACATCTGATTGTAGGAGGAGAGGGGGTGCTCATCAGGGAAACTCTCAGGGTCGGAATCGTTTTGGATGGGATCTAAACCTATACCTAATCGAACCGAAGAATAATTACCGGGCTTGATCTTCACAGAAAATGCTCCAGTTTGAGGGTCTCCCACATCAGCAAGGAGAACATCTTTTATTTCTGGATCCGCATTATCGCCGATTAAGGTAATGTTGGAAAGGTAAAGCTTGAACTTCTTTAGGTTGAAGTCATAGCCCGTATTCATGATCAGCGTATCTCCAATACCAACTTGGGTAGCTCCCTGATCAATGGCTAAGGCAGTACTAAATTTGAGAGTCGCCTCCTTCTCATCTTCCACATCTCTGCGGCAGTTGCTAACGATAAACGCTAGAGATAGAGCTACAAGCGTAATATTGAAAAACTTCTTCATGAATTAAAATACACCAATTTGGAGGCTGTCTCGCATAATTTCAGCAATAGTCCAATCTTGAACGTCGAAGAAATCGCTGTTAACTTCTTGAAGAACCGCAAGGTTCACATAATGCAAAATCGGTTTGACATCAGCTAAAAGGAATACCGCAATATTCTTTGAATTGTCCACGGAGAAGTAACGGGTTTCGCTAACCGCCGTATCTGCCAAAAAATGAGTTCCCAAGGTGTACTGTACTGGAAGGAAAATAGAATCAGTAGGTGGTAAACTAGGGTCGAAAATCCTTCCTTTGATGGTAAAGAAGTTTACTCCAAGGCCATCGTTACGTACCAAATTTGAATTAATGTCTAAGACCTTTTGAAGATCGTCGGCCAATACAGAATCACCGCCATAGCTTATTTCAAATTGACCGTAATAACCACCAGCGGGAATTAAACCTCCCAGTCCTCTTGGCCAAGTATTGTCTAAATGCATCCAGTTTTTAGCGGTATCCACTTTCTCATCTGAGTCTGCGGGATGAAAAACAACATTATCAATGAGCAAACCAATCGAATCTATGTAAAATTGTATACCCAGCGAGTTTGTGTAGATGGAGTCGTATTTCACGGGAGACTCACCATAGTAGGGAAGGAGAGTTACCTCTATGTTATCAGTAGGTGGAATGTCGTTTTGGACAACCAAGGAATCCTCTTCACAAGAGCTAAGAAAAATTAGGGATAAAGCTAATAAGGTGAACAGCTTTTTCATGGGGGGAATTTCTAAATAAAACTATAGTCAATCAGTGATTTGGGTCGCCTAAGTTAAATAAATAACGAATCGAATGGCTTAAGCGTTGGAAGCGACGGTGTCTTCTTCAATTTTTTTCATTGTATTGTAGTCGTCACTTTGCTCAATACTGTCCATTATTTGGTCTAAAATAGCAGCTGAGTCTTGATCAAAATCGATGTCCAAGGGATCCTTAAAGCGGATGCTAAGGTCTATCGCTTTCTTTTTCAAAAAGAGACCTTTTTTGTCAAAAGCTCGTCGAAAACCGTCTACCACTACTGGTATTACAATTGGTTTTGTTTCTTTAATAATATGCGCGGTACCCTTTCTTCCGTTTACAAAAGGCGTGGTCGTCCCTTGTGGAAAAGTAATAACCCATCCAGATTCTAGCGCGGTAAATATTTTTTTAATGTCACCCGGATCTACACCACGATTAACCATTTTACCTGCCGAACGCCAGGTTCTTTTGATGGAAACAGATCCAACATAAGCAAATAACTTTGGAAGGATCCCCGCAGACATAGTTTCAAGTGCGGCAATGAAATAGATATTCATCTTAGGGTTAAGAACAAAGAAGGGAAAGTTTATACGATCGTATATACCCCATTTCGCGCAGCAAAAAACTTGATACATGCCAGTTACATCGGCAAAATAAGTTTGATGATTACTTACGAATAATACATTTTTCTGCTGTAGACCTTTTAACACGTGACTCCCGCTCACATGAGTTTTATTAGCGATATTAAATCTGTAGTAGGCGATGGAGCCAAAAACAAAAATTAATATTCGCTTTATAATAAGAGAGTTGCCAAAAGCATCACGAAATCTAATCCTCATAAACCTGTTTAGCTGAACTGCAAATATACGCGGCTTGAGAAATTACGAATTCAAGACAAGCGCGCGGATTTCAGAAATAATCATAGCCGTTGCTCCCCAGATAGTTAAGTCATTAATAAGGAATGCTTTGGTCTTTATTTTAAAACCTCCTGTTACATTTACGAAAGTTTCTTTAATGTTCATTTCGTTTAGAAACTCCGAAAAAGGAATCCTATGAATCTTGGCCACCTCCTTTTCTTCACGCTTTAAATCTGTAGCATTATCAGCTAAGGCTAAAAAGGGGTGAACCAAGAAGTTGCTAGGGGGGATGTACAATTCTGTTAGTGGACTAAGAATCGTATAGGCATCAGAAGCTAGGCCCACTTCTTCTTGCGTTTCTCGAATAGCTGTCTGCCTGAAGTTCTCATCAAAATTTTCATATCGACCACCAGGAAAGCTAATTTGACCGCTATGGGCACCGGGATAGATGGTCCGTTCGGTTAAAAGCAGATGAGCTAAGTCGGCTCGATTTTCAATCAATGCTAGAACACCAGCCTTCTTTACGTTTTTTGGGTCTAAATCAAGACTTGATAATCTACTTCTGCTCTGAGGAGCAATACTGTATTGAGCCTCTTCTCCGGGAAGGCCATTTCTTAAAGAAAGCTCGATTATCGATTTAAAATCTTGGTATTTCAAAGGGAAAGATTTCGACAAAGGTAAATTAAGAGTTACAACATTTAATAATGAAAATTTATTAAATTTGCAATCTCATTAAAGAGTAACTATGACCCTTACACAACTGAACTATCTTATAGCGGTAGATAATCACAGGCATTTTGCCCGAGCAGCAGAAGCCTGTTTTGTTACCCAGCCTACACTTTCCATGCAGATTCAAAAATTGGAAGAGGAACTAGGAGTTTTGCTTTTTGATCGAAGTAAGCATCCGGTTAAGCCCACATCGATTGGTGAAAAGCTTATTGCTCAAGCTCGCACTATTCTGCATGAAGCAGAAAGAATGCAGCAGATATTGCAGGAATCTAAAAACGTATTGGAAGGACCTTTTAAACTAGGAATTATCCCGACTATTACATCTTCTTTGGTTCCTCGCTTTTTAAATCAGTTCAATGCAAAATTCCCCAAAATTCAATTGCAGGTGATTGAGCTCACTACCGAGGTGATTTTGGAAAAACTTCAGCGTGATGAGCTTGATGCAGCCATTCTGGCGACACCGCTTAACGAGCGTTCAATCATCGAAAAACCCTTATACTACGAGCCATTTATGGCCTACATACCAGAAGATCATCGACTGGGAAAGGAGACCTTCGTAACCAATTCTGAATTAGATATTGATGAAATTTTATTACTCAATGAAGGTCACTGCTTTAGAAATTCCATTTTAAATCTTTGTCGTACAGGGCCAAGCATGGCGCAGAAAAATGTTGACCTCGAGAGTGGAAATTTCGATATTCTAACCAAGCTGGCAAAGAAGGGATACGGCATGACCTTGTTGCCTTATTTGTATGCCATTGACATGTCAAAAGAGGAGCAAGCTCGGATTAAACCTATCGCAGACCCTAAACCCACCAGAGAGATAAGCTTGGTTTACTCTAGAGCTGAGCTGAAAATAAAGGTAATTGAAGAATTGGGACGGATAATTCAAAACTCAGTTCCCGAAAAATTACTGGAGTCTAGTGACCAAGTATTGAGTCCCGTTCACGAGGCGTAATTTTTACAAACAAAAAGTTTTAAAGCGGGTTATCTTCCTATGAAAGATTTCCCGCTTTTTCCGTTAAATATTTTCCTTCTGCCAGGAGAATTCACGCAGCTCTACATTTTCGAGGAACGTTACAAGCAATTAATTAATGAATCTTGGGAGTCTTCCAAGCCATTCGGGATTCCCTTTTCCAATAAGTTAAATGCTCGTAATCTGGGCACCATTGTTGAAGTTAAAAAGGTTTTAAGTAGGAACCCAGAAGGGGAGATGGAGATAGTGGTGCAGGCCATAGGTAATTTTAAACTAGACCGCTTTTACTATCAATTGAGCGGAAAGCTTTATCCGGCGGGGGATGTTATATCGATTCCATCTGCAGGAGCAGATCAAATCGACTCCGAATTACTTTTAAAGTTTAGGGAGTATCTTGTGGATAATGATCATTTTGACGCTGAACTCCTGGCTAGGGAAAGCTTCACTTATGCTGAGGTAGCGGCCATTTTGAGTTTTAACGAACAGGAAAAAATGGATTTTATCAGTTTAGCTTCAAACGAGGAATTCCGAAAATATTTGCTGAATTACCTGCGCTATTTAGATTTGCTACATGAACAAGAATCTAAGCAGTTTCAAAATATTTACCTCAATTAAATATTTATTTTTCTTTTTGCTTTTGACGTCCTGCAGTCAAATTGAGGCGCCAGAAAAGGCTTCTGAACCGAAGACCAGGAAGGAGGTAAAGTCTTTAGACAATAAGGAGGAGACGTTTTCAGAAAAGCCCAAGTTTCCCAAATTGGATTCTGATCAAGCGGCAGAAGACTTTTTGAGAACTTATGTCCCTAATTCTCATACTAATCGAATAAAGGTAAGTACTGATTTTGGTGAGCTGGTTATTGAGCTTTACACCAATACCCCTTTGCATCGAAAGAATTTCCTTTATTTAACAGACCGTAAATATTTTGACGGAACTTGGTTTCATCGCGTCAGCGCCGGACACGTAGCCCAAGCTGGAAATAATGATGAACAGGAATTGGTGCAATTGCGTAGAGAAATTGGCAACTACCATTTAAAGCCGGAAGGCTTAAATCAAAACTACCATATTTATGGAGCGGTTGCCATGGCGCGGTCTTATAAGAACAATCCAGAAAAGCGTTCAGATCCTTACGAGTTTTATGTTTGTTTAGGCCCGAAGTACAGTTTGGAGCAATTAAAAGCTATGGAAGAGCAGTACGATATAAAACTCAATGAGGAACAAATGCGCCTTTATCAGGAGATAGGCGGTAGCCCCCATTTAGATGGAGAGCATACCGTTTTTGCTAAGGTGATTCAAGGTATGGAGGTAGTTGAAAAAATTGCAGAAGTTGAAGTAGATGATGGAGAATGGCCTCTAAAAATTATTCCCATTAAGGTTAGAAATTTATAATTAGCTCAAATCGAGAGGAAAAATTTCTATATTCGTAATTCAATGGTGAAACAATTCCACAAATATAATCGCACAATGAATCGCAATTGGATGAAAGTCGAATGCGAGGTGCGTCGTATGGAATCTGAATAGAACCAATCTAACAGGAACTGTAGAAGCCCTCGCAAGAAATTGTGAGGGTTTTTTTTTGACCATAATTGACCTATAACGATGAGCGCATTTATTGACTTATTAGAAAGACAAAAAAAAAGAGAGCTTTCGCGGATTATTGATCTGCCTGCGCGAGGTAAGAACCTTCAATGGCTTACACTTAAAGGCCTAGAAGATCAAGCTACCGAATTGCATGACCAAGTAATTGATTTGTTGCCTAATAATGTAAGCTTAAAACGTACCGGGGTGCAATTGGAAACCTTTGCTCAAGCCCGGCCATCTACAAAAATTAGAATCATGGCGCAAATAAGCGCCACCAATCATCGAACTTATATGGTTAAGGTTCATTGTCATGAAATGAATCCCAGAGGAAACTGGCGAAAACTCGCTAAAGCTGAGTATCATTACTCTGAAAAGCGAAGACCGGCCTAAACAATCTTAGAGATCATTGTGTATATTAGTGGCTCGATACCGATTTCCCATTCAGGAAAACAATTGCACACGATCCATGAAAAAACTACTATTTACCCTATTAGCGGTAGGTATGCTAGGGCATATTTCCGCTCAAAATCCCTTTTTACGTCATCTGGCATTAAGCCCGGATGGAAAATCCATTGCCTTTAGTTATCAAGGAGATATTTGGTATTGGCAAGGTCTAGAGGGAAACCCTGTTCGATTAACGCTGCATGAGGCTTATGAGGCTAATCCAATTTTTAGTCCTGATGGAAAGCAGATTGCATTTAACTCTACAAGATTTGGTGGTAATGATATCTTCATTAGCGACCTTTCGGCTCAAAAGGTAAAGAGGCTAAGCTATCATTCAGCTGGTGATAACTTATCCGATTGGAGCAAAGACCTAGGTATTCTTTTCAGCACCGAAAGGGCTTACAATAGAGTTGAATGGGATCCCGAAATTCATCATTTCGAAAATGGCTCCAATACGCCTCAGCGCTTGTTAGGAGCACTTGGAGAAATGGCTGTCGTGTCTCCAAATGGCCGTTACATTGCCTTTACTAGAGGTGCATGTAGGGTTACACGTGAGAATTATGTGGGACCTGCCGATAATGAAGTATGGATTTACGATACCCAGAAAAAGACTTATTCTGCTTTAACGGATAATGACATTAATGACATTTATCCTCAGTGGATTAATGATAATGAATTGGTCTATCTATCTTCAAAAGATGGTCGTTACAATCTCAAAAAAAGCAGTTTAGAGGGTACATCCTCTTGGCTCAGCTCTTTCTCAGATGAAGGAATCCATCATTTTAGTATTGCTAAGGGTAAGGTTGCTTTTAATAGAGGCTCTAAATCCTATATAGCGGAGCTTTCGAAAGTGGCAAATGCTAAAGAGCTCAATCCCGAATTACCTGGTGATTACCGGTTTTATCCAACTGAGCGAAAGAATTACCGAAATGCGATTTCCGACTACAGTTTATCGCCCAATGGGAAATTGGTGGCATTGGAAATTCATGGGGAAATTTTCGTTAAGGAAATTGATGAAGACGAGAGTCGCACGCGCAATCTTTCCAATCATCCTTTCTTTGATCGTGAGCCAACCTTTATCAACGATAGTACCATCATTTTCAGTTCCGATCGTGAGGATGATACCTACAATTTTTATCAAGTAAACTCTAGCGATTCAAGAAAGACTGGCTTATACGAGAGTTTGCGCCATGAACTACGTACATATCGGAGTTCTAAATCAGATTTACGAGGGGCAAAAGTATCTCCTGATGGTAAACGAATAGCTTGGTTAGAGAACGACCAAAAACTCATGGTAGGTGATTTGAATGACAAAGGACAAATTTCAAATGCCACTTCCTTAGTAGATGCGTGGCATGGTGCATCGGGAATAGCTTGGAGCCCGGATAGTCGTTATTTGGCTTACCATCGTGACGATTTGAACTTTAATACCGAGGTTTTTATCCAAGAAGCTGCAAAAGGATCAGAGGCTGTGAATATTTCAATGCACCCTGGTAGTGATTACGGTGCTGTATGGAGTCCTGACGGTTCTAAACTGGCCTTTATTTCCGATCGAAATAATGATGATCAAGATATTTGGTTTTTATGGTTGAAGCGCGAAGACTGGCTTAAAAGCGAGGAGGAGCGTAAATATGGATACTATTTCGAGCAGGAGAAAGGGAAAGAGAAGGAAG
>CBFHRN010000009.1:0-50583 GCA_965658275.1 Croceimicrobium sp. | reverse complement strand
AAGAAAAACATGGTCGCTTGTTCCCCAACCTGTCCTTCAAATCGGATATAGGGTTCAATAACAAAATCGATCTTCTCTTCTGAATTGAACTTTCTACGGGTCTGCCTTTTGATGTCACGAATGACTTTCTCTGCATTCTTTTTCCTTGCCATAATTGATTCTGATTTAGAGCAACCTGAAAGAATTCTCTCAAGTTACAAAGTGTCAATTAGCTTTTTTCTAAATCAGTCCACTTTAAGCTGAAGGGCTACATATGCAAGTCAAAGCTGAGTTCAGTGCAGGTGATGAGTTGGGTATCGACTTTGAGGAAAAAGCATTTTACGACATTTTAAAATCATTAGCCAGCAAATATGACTTCACCTACCCTGAAGACAAGCTTATCTTCTTGGCTGAGAAAATCAAAGTTATTGTAGACGATAAGGTACAGTTCCCGGATTGGAATAACCGCGAAGATGTAAAGTCCATGCTCAAAGTAGAGCTTATTATGCTCCTCGATGAAAATGGTTATCCACCGGTGGAACGAGATGAAGTATATCTGGAAGTATTTGAGCAGGCAGAAAATTTTAAACGGAACAGGTAATCCCTCCGTTTGGATCCGACCTATTTTCAAATAGCGTGTGGCATAATCGCGTTAAACGTCATATAGCTTGTACCATAGCTCCGTAAATCCTTCCTGAAGATTGACTACGGCTCTTTCAACGAACACATTTACCTTATCAATCTCCTTTTGGTTATACTTTCCAAAATAGTGTTTGTCCATAACACTCTGGCCTTTATGACCAATGCACTGTTCAATTAATTCGCGCGGAAAGCCTAAATCCCTAGCGATAATCACCCAGCTATGACGAGCTTGAATCATACTTAAAGGTTTCTTTAATCCAAGGTCCTTACTAATTTGTTTTAGGCGTCGATCAATATTAGTTCGGGCATTTTCATATAGTCGACTGCCTTCCGGTTGCTTCTTTCCTGGTAGTACATCTTTATAGTCCCGCGGTACTCGAGCTAAATCAAAGAGATAAGCTTTGCCCTTTTTAGGCGGATAATCGTAATAACGGTTTAAAATAGCTAAGCTCAATTCATTAAAGTGAACCTTAATCACAATATCCTTCTTGGGCATTTTTAAGCGTTTCAACTCATAATGAGAACCACCTATGCTATCAGGTAAATAAATCATATCGATAATACCTGCCCCTTGCATCAAAAAAGCCAACTTCCAAACATCAAGTGCCTTTTCCTGTCCTTTGTTTTTCGGTTTATGAAGCATCACACGAACAACATCCTCGATCGGTTGATGTTGATCTTGATGTTTTTTTATTCTAGTTGGGGCCCTTCCTTCTAGTAAACCTGAAAAATCTTGTGGAATCACGCTTTTAGGGTAGCGCTTCATTCCGTTTTTATAAACTGCTTTTATGGTCTGGAGGCGCTGACGAATGGTATTGTAACTATTACCTAAACCATCACAAAAAGCTATTAACCTTTGAAGGGTACCGAAATTAATTTCAGAAAACTCAATATCCTGCTTTCCAAGGTAATTACGTAACCACTTCAATTGAGCTTCGTAAACTCTTTTATTACCTAAATCACCTGCTTGATGGAGTTCACCGATGCGCTCTTCAAAATGCTCAGAAAAGCTCGGAGCCCCTTTGGCTGAATTTAGAGCTTGCTCGAAGCTTAATCGCTCGCGCTCTGCAGCTTCTAAAGCGATATGCAAATCTAGAACCTCCTGGGTCAAATAATTTTGAAGCCTAGGCGCTTTAGGATGACTGGATTTTAGAACATTTCTTTTATGATTCCATTCACCATCCAAGGCGAAGTATCCGGTTCGCCTGTAATACGGTTTACCCTGATAGCGGATATAAAAACAAATTGGCCAGCCCTTAGGATTGACCTTCCCATACTGCCTTAAACGTAGCTCTACATTTGCCATAATAGATCAAATATAGATAAACGATAGGTAAACGTTTTATGTCCGTGAGTGACCTTATTTGACCGCTTCTGGCCAGATAGGCTATGATGGAATCACACACAAAAAGTACTTAAAACCTTGATTTTAAGCACTTTTAGTTTAGTCGGGATGACTGGACTTGAACCAGCGACCACACGCCCCCCAGACGTGTACTCTACCAACTGAGCTACATCCCGATGCCCACTTGAATAGCGGGCTGCAAATGTAATAAAGGAATTGATATTGAAAAGGCTTAAAGCCTTCTAAAAATCCTTATTTGATCTCCATTAATTCCAATTCGAAGCTAAGGTCTTTACCCGCTAAAGGAGGATTAGCATCCACGGTAATGCTATCTTCTTTAATATCAGTAACCATAATTGGGATTTGCTGCCCATCTGGGGTTTGAGATACTAATTGCATGCCTACTTCAGGCTTAATCTCAGCTGGAATCTGACTTTTTGGTACATCTTGAACCAATTCAGGACTATGCTCACCATAAGCCTCCGCCGCCGGAATATTTACGGTTTTAGTCTGATTAACTTCCATATCCATCAAAGCATTTTCGAATCCTGGGATTACCATCCCTTGACCAATAGTAAATTCGAAGGGCTCGCGACCGCGAGAATCGTCAAACACTTCACCATTTTCCAATTTACCGGTGTAGTGCACACGTACGGTGTCGTTGGCCTTTACTTTACTCATAACTTAAAATTTAATTTCCCATAGGGTCGCAAAGGTCTTGCCTCCTTTCGCATTAAGACGAATTGTCAGGCCTCTAAAAAAGCAAAACCCAGTAAAACTGGGGTAAGCTAGGTATAGAGGGGGTATTTGGAACGTTAGTAAATCTTAGTTGTATTCCTATTAGATGGTAAATCGGTGAACCAGTCGGTATGGCTGATTCCGCCAGAAGTTGCCCATGTGGAAAAGTTCAAATAGGCCTCATTAATAGGTGTGAATTCTTTTGGATAAGCAAAACTTTCTGAGATATGAATCGCCCAAGGCAATCCATTGCTTGTTTTGTAATAATAGCCTGCGGCGGGATCAGTCGCATCCGCGCCTGCTCCAAACTTGGCATTATCCGACATACTTTGGACAATCGATCTTTAGCTTTGGCGATAGCCAAACCCTCCTTCTCACCGAAAGGCATAAGCAGGTCGATATCCCATTGCTGTATGCATTTCATGGCTCCCTGCTCGATAGCCTCGTAGGAGGATACATATTCGAGGCCCTTTACATGTCGGGAATAGCCGGCCGAACTTTTTTCTTTAGTCGTTAAAACGTAAAAATTATAATCACGCGCTTTACGCAAACAAAAGAGGACACTTAAACATAAATGCTCATCGTAACCAATTAAAAGGACGTTGCGCGGGTTCGGTTTCTTAGGTTGAATTATTCGAAGCTCTAAAATAATTCAATTTAAACCTATCGCACTTATTTTTTGGCAATTTCTCACCGCTGACTAGCTTTAAGAACAGCTTTAATATCAAGTTCTATCTTTTCCGGCTCGGTTTGGGGCGAATAGCGCTTTAGCGGTCTACCCTCGCTATCAATTAAAAATTTAGTGAAATTCCATTTGATGGCCGAGCTCAAGGTACCTGACAGCTCCGACTTCAAATATTGAAAAACGGGATGCGTGTCCGATCCATTTACTTTCACCTTTTCGGTTAAGGGAAAACTGACTCCGAAATTAAGCGCGCAGGTTTGCACCATGCTTTCATTTGTTTCGGGCTCCTGACCTAAAAATTGATTGCATGGAAAGCCGAGGACCACCAGACCTTGATCCTTGTATTTTTGGTGTAACTCTTCCAAACCATTGAACTGCGGTGCTAATCCACACTTGGTAGCCGTATTTACTACCAATACAGGTCTACCTTTAAATTGGGCCATTTCTATGCTTTCCCCTTTTGGGTCTTTCACACTCAATTCGTAAAACTTACTTTCGCTCATAATCCATTTTGTTGCTTAACACCACATCATGAAAGTAGTTCTAATTTGTCATGGAAAAACCACGCAGAAACCCGTATCTGAGCTGGAACGAGAGTACTTTCAAAGATTAGCACATTATTGGCCCTTTGAAACCAAGGTGATTCCCGATTTAAAAAACAGCAAAAAATTGAGCTTTGAGCAGGTGGCTCAAGAAGAAGGAAAGTTTTTGCTTCAGGAGCTTCAAGGCGGAGATTGGCTGGTCTTACTGGACGAAAAAGGCAAAGACCTAAACTCGCGTGCTTTTGCAAATCAGATTCAGCAGTGGTTTAATCAATCTCCGCGCCGCTTGGTTTTTTGCATCGGAGGACCCTATGGCTTTTCGGAAGAAGTCTATGCAAGAGCAAATTATAAATTGAGTTTATCGAAAATGACTTTTTCGCATCAAATTGTACGTGCCTTATTTGCCGAACAGTTGTATCGAGCCGCAACGATTTTAAAAGGTGAGCCCTATCATCATGATTAATTATTAGGGTATCTGCCTTTGGTAAATCCCATAAAACAAGGCTCCAGGCATCAATAAAGCCATAAGCCGCATTGCCCAACTCTCAAAACGGAAGTAATGAACCGTCTTATAAAGGGTTGCGGCTCCCTGGTCTATAAAGTGATTTTCGACTTCATTGTAAACCCCCGTGGATTCATAGGAGCTCAAGAAAAAATCGGGTAAATCCCGTTTAAGAATGGTCTCGACCATTTCGATTTTTCGTTTACCAATTTGAAAAAAGAGCTGCGATTTCGCGCCTTCTTGCCCAGGCTCTCCTTCGAAAGTCTCTAAACTTTGCAAGCCTTTCATCCATTTATGGAGATTATTTGGATTATCGAAAAGATCCACCACCTTGGCTCTTGAAAGGTGAATTGTAATTTCAGAAGAATACCGTATGTCTACACTTTGTCTTAAAACTACACTTAATAATTCAAGAGGATTGGTTTATTTCGCTGCCGAGCATTTAATTAGGTAAATGATGGAGCAAGACTTGAAATACATTAAACAATGCATTGAGCTTTCTGCACAAAGCGTGGCCCGGGGAGATGCGCCATTTGGAGCAATAATTGTGCTGGATAATGAAATTATTGGAGCTTCAGAAAATAATGCCAGCACAAAAATTTCCGATCACGCGGAGGTCATGGCACTGCATCAAGCTCATGAGAAATTGGGACATTCCAATTTAAAAGGAGCTACCCTATACTCTAATTGCGAGCCTTGCCCGATGTGCTCTTTTATGGCCAGAGAATACAAAGTTAGCCGGGTAGTTTACGCATTAACCTCTCCTTTTATGGGAGGCCACAGCAAGTGGAATATCATGGAGGATGAGGAACTACAGCACTTCCCTCCTTTTTTTGGTCCCAAGCCTGAGGTAATCGGAGGCCTGATGCAAAAGGAAGCCAAACAGATATTTTTAGATTTTGGCTTGTGGATGTTTGGCCAAGATTCGAAAGAAGAATTCGAAAAACGAATCCAAGGATAAAGGCCCAAAAAAAGCCCCGATGACACATCGAGGCTTTTTTTTTATAAACTCTGGTTTAGATTATTTGGCCATCATGGAAGACTTCTCCTTGGTTGGAGTTGTTTTCACCTGAACGGGCTTTTTAACCTGACCTTTAATACGTAAAACCTTAGTAGGCGTAGCTGCATTGGTAGTTACCGTTACACTTTTGTTAATGGGTCCAACACGCTGTGTATCATATTTCACTTTTATTACACCGCTCTCACCTGGAGGAATCGGCTCTTTTGGCCAGCTTGGTACGGTACAACCACAGGAGCCGCGTGCATTGCTAATAATTAAAGGTTCCTTACCGGTGTTGGTGAATTTAAATTCACGCACACCATTGGCACCTTTGTCAATCTCTCCGTAGTCTACTACTTCGGACTCGAATTTAATTTGGGCTGCATTGGGATTAGACGGTTGGTTCTGCGCCATAGCAGTAAAACCGAATAAAACCACTGCTAGGGTAGTGATCATTTGTCTCATTGTACTTTGTTTAATTAGACCTTTCAAATTTAGGAATTTTATCTCCTAATACACAGCCCAATTAGTACGCGAAAATTATACCAAAGTATTCACGCGCTTCCCTTAGCTAAATATTAACTTTGCCGGCTTACTAAAAGCTTTCAAAATTCTTTACCGATGAGCATAGCAGCTAAGTTTGATCACCTGAGCGCTGAAGAGCAGTGGTACCAATATTGGATGGATCACAAATTTTTTCGCTCGGTCCCAGATGAACGTGAGGCCTACACCATTGTAATTCCACCGCCTAATGTAACGGGGGTCTTACATATGGGGCACATGCTCAATAATACATTACAGGATGTATTAATTCGAAGAGCACGGATGCTGGGCTACAATGCCTGTTGGGTCCCGGGTACCGATCATGCCTCCATTGCTACGGAGGCAAAAGTGGTCGCCAAACTCAAAGATGATGGGATTGATAAATTCGAAATCGGTAGAGAAGAATTTTTAAAACACGCTTGGGAATGGACCCATAAGCACGGGGGTATTATTCAGGACCAATTAAAGCGGCTAGGCTGTTCCTTTGATTGGGACCGTGAGGCCTTTACCATGGACGAAACCCGCAGTGAATCGGTTTTAAAGGTTTTTGTAGACCTCTATGAAAAAGGCTTGATTTACCGAGGCTACCGCATGGTAAACTGGGATCCACAAGCGAAGACAACGCTTTCCGATGAGGAGGTTATTCACAAAGAATTAAATGGCAAGCTGTACCATTTGCGCTATCCCATGGTAGACGGAAGTGGAGCCATTGAAGTAGCGACCACCCGTCCCGAAACCATCCTAGGAGATGTTGCAATTTGTGTTAATCCATCGGATGAACGCTATAAAGACCTAGTGGGCAAAAAAGTACGAGTACCTATCTGTGACCGAGAAATTCCAATCATTGCAGATGACTATGTGGACGTAGAGTTTGGAACGGGTTGCTTAAAAATCACTCCGGCCCACGATATCAATGACTATACTATCGGCCAAAAGCACGACTTGGAAATCATTGATGTTTTAGACGAGGAAGGCAAACTCAATGCCCATGGCATGCATTATCAGGGCATGGACCGCTTTGTAGTTCGAAAGGCCATTGCAAAAGAATTGGATGAAAAAGGCTTTTTAATTAAAGCGGAGGACTATAAAAATAAAGTAGGAACCAGTGAACGCACCGGTGCGGTTATTGAGCCCCGATTATCGGATCAATGGTTCTTGAAAATGAAAGACCTGGCTCAACCCGCCATTAAAGCGGTTATGGATGAAAATCCAGAAATAAACTTGATTCCAGAAAAATTCAAGAATACCTATCGACATTGGATGGAAAATGTCATTGACTGGAATATCTCTCGTCAACTATGGTGGGGGCATCAAATTCCCGCCTATTATATCCAAGGCGATCGGAGCAATATTGTAGTTGCGCTAAGCGCCGAAGCAGCTCTTGAAAAAGCTAAAGCTAAAACTGGAAATAGCCAATTGGAAATGACCGACCTCCAACAGGAGGAAGATGTTTTAGACACCTGGTTCTCTAGTTGGTTATGGCCACTTTCTGTTTTCAATGGTGTATTGGATCCCGAAAACGAAGAAATCAATTACTACTATCCTACTCGCGATTTAATAACCGCTCCGGAAATACTATTCTTCTGGGTAGCTCGAATGATTATTATAGGCTATGAGCTTCGCGATACCAAGCCTTTTAGCAATGTGTACCTAACGGGTATCGTTCGTGATAAGCAGGGTCGCAAGATGTCGAAGTCCTTGGGCAATTCCCCGGACCCTATTCAATTAATGGAGCAATACAGTACGGATGGGGTTCGTGTAGGAATGCTCCTCACCTCTCCTGCTGGTAATGATCTTCCTTTCGATGAAGAGCTTTGTGAGCAAGGAAGGAATTTCGCTAATAAAATTTGGAATGCCCAACGATTGGTGAAGAGCTGGGAAATCAAAGATGAAACTCCTTCTGAATCGGATATTGCAGCCATGAGTTGGTTTGCGGAGAAGAAGCTGGATGTTTTAACTAAATTAGAGAAAAGTTTTGCGTCTTACCGCATTTCAGAGGCTTTGATGATTTCCTACAAATGGGTTTGGGACGACTTCTGTAATTGGTATTTGGAAGCCATTAAACCACCATACGGCGAAGCCATTAATAGAGCTGTTTATGAGCAAACCCTATCCTTTTTTGAGGACGTGGTTACCGTGTTGCACCCCTTCATGCCTTATATCACTGAAGAAATATGGCATAACTTAAGAGATCGAGAGGCTGGTGAGAGTCTATGTAAAGCCCAATGGCCTAAAATAGAGGAAGCGGATGAAGCCTATCTAAAGCAATTCGACCAAATGCTTTCGGTGGTTAATGGTATTCGCAATCTAAGAGCCGAAAAGAATATTTCGCCCAAAGAAAGGCTTCAATTATTCTTCCCTAGTGAAGAGGCCTTAAATGAGGACCTAAGGAGCTTAGCGATTAAACTTGGGAACCTAGAAAGCATTGAGCAAAAAGAAGATAGTGAAGCTATCGGCTTTAGCTTCCTAGCGGGTAAATATGAATTCTTCATACCCGCAGGTGATGCGGTAGACATGGAAGCCGAAAAAGAACGGATTCAAAAGGAAGTTGCCTATTTAAAAGGCTTCTTAAAGTCCGTTGAAAAGAAGCTCTCCAATGAACGCTTTGTTAATAATGCCCCGGAGGCCGTGGTTGCAAAAGAAAAAGCGAAACAAGCCGATGCAGAGGTGAAAATTAAAGCTTTAGAAGAAAGTCTGGCAAAACTTTAATAAAGCTTAGACCCATAAAAAAAGCCCAAGCTCTTCGTTCGAACTTGGGCTTTTTTCTTAGGCTAACAGCGTCCTTAGAATCCGAAAGCGTAATATTTTTCACGGCCATTGGGCAGAACACCAAAGATGATTACCGGCTTATCCTTGGGTAAGTTCATCCCCGCTTCATTAATATCCTCAATAGACTTTATCGCTCTTTGATTGATCTGGGTTACAATGAAACCTTCTGGAATATCCTGATCCGCCAAAATACCATTGTTGACTTCCGTTATTTTAACACCGTAAGGAATTCGATAGGTGCGCTTCTCTTTTTCATTGATTTCTCGGAAGCTACCTCCAAGTAATGTAAGGAACTCCAAATCCTCTTTACGAATGCGCTTGGTCGTGCCATTAACATTGCGGAGCGTTACTTCGAAATCCTCACGATCACCATCCCGCAGTACAGCAACCTTTACCTTTTCACCCGGACGCTTTGCGCCGATCATTTCCTGTAGCTGGGCGCTCTTAGTAACTTCGCGGTCATTAATGGCTACAATAATATCCCCTTTCTTTAATCCTGCATCCTGGGCGGCCCCATTTTCAGAAAGACCAGCTACATAGACGCCTGAATTAACATCTAAACCTAAATCGTCTGCTAAACTTTGGGTAACATCCGATATATTAATTCCAATAAAGGCCCTTTGCACGGTGCCGTATTCCTTTAAATCAGCCACTACCTTTTTTGCCAAATTACTGGGAACTGCGAAAGAGTAGCCTTCAAAAGAACCCGTCCTAGTGCTAATCGCCGAATTAATACCCACCAATTCTCCCTTGGTATTAACAAGTGCCCCACCGCTATTACCAGGATTCACCGCTGCATCGGTTTGAATAAATGATTCGATAGCCGCCCTATCATTAATAATACCGATGTTGCGCGCCTTAGCGCTAACAATACCTGCGGTTACCGTAGAAGTAAGGTTAAATGGATTACCAACCGCTAAAACCCATTCTCCAACTTGTATATTGTCGCTATTACTGAAATCTAAATAAGGTAAACCATCCACCGCCTCCGTAATTTTAATTAAGGCAATATCCGTGGTTGGATCGGTTCCGATCACCTCTGCGCGGTATTCTTCACCACTATTTAAACCTACCAAAATCTCCTCTGCACTTTCAATCACGTGGTTATTGGTAACAATGTAACCGTCTTTACTGATGATAACACCGGAGCCCGTACCTAGTTGCAAGCGTCCTTCCGGAGCTGATTTAGGAACACCAAAAAATAGATCAAAAGGGGATTGCATTTGAGGTACTTGGGAAACGACCGCTGTTTTAACATGCACCACACTGTGAATCGACTTTTCGGCGGCGGTCACAAAATCATCGGGCGCAGCACTAGGCAAGTAATTCGTTTGTTGTGGACGATAGTTCGCCGGACTCTCGAAATAAGTTCGCACCTCTGGTTTTTCGAAAAAGACCTTATAAGCGCCAAGACTGATTATCCCTCCCAGGGTTGAAATCAAAATGAGCTTTGCTATATTCTTCATATCCTCCTATATTTTTACTTTGCAACAAATTTTTTTCAATAACTGTTCCAAAGCAAATTCTGTTGCATCTTAGGGCTTTGGTTTAACGACATTTTAACAAGATTTGACAAATCTCCACTTTTATAAATATCAAGGTACAGGAAATGACTTCATCTTAATCGATGGACGTCATGAAATTCCGGAATTGAGTCAAACTGACATTGCCAATTTATGCCATCGTCGTTTCGGTATTGGAGCAGATGGTCTTATTATTCTGGCCGTGGACGAGAAATATGACTTCCGCATGATTTATTACAATAGCGATGGTCGCGAAAGTACCATGTGTGGAAATGGCGGGCGATGTATTGCACAGTTTGCGAAGGACCTTGGCATGGGTAATGAATTTCAATTTAGGGCCATTGATGGACCCCATCAAGCCCTTGTCGAAGAAAGTAAAGTAAGTCTGCAAATGATCGATGTAACTTCGATTGAAGCGGTAAACTCAGATTGGTTTACGGATACAGGCTCTCCGCATCATGTGGTTATGCATCCTGATGTTGATGGATTAAAAATCGTTGAAGAAGCGAGGGCAATTCGCTATAATGACCACTACAAAGCAGAAGGTGTAAATGTCAACTTCATTGAAGGTGACGGTCAACATTGGCAAATGAGAACCTACGAAAGAGGAGTGGAGGATGAAACTTACAGTTGCGGAACAGGAGTAACCGCTGCGGCTTTAGTGGCGCACCATGCCGGAAAAGTGCAAGAGTCCCCTGTTTATATGAAAACCAAAGGAGGTGATTTGGAGCTACACTTCGAACACAGTCCCGAAAAAGGCTATTACAATATTTGGCTTAAGGGCCCTGCGCAAAAGGTATTTGAAGGGGAGCTAGCATGAAATTAGCCGAAGGAAATATCCGACTAAGAGCTTTAGAGCCCCATGACTTAAACCATCTCTTGGCTTGGGAAAACAATCCTGCCTATTGGACCTATTCGCAGCAGCGGATCCCCTATTCGGAGTACCTGCTCAAACAATATTTAGACGAGGCCGGTAAAGACTTGTTTGAAGTTGGGCAATTACGCTTCATGATTTGCTGTAATGAAGACCCCATCGGTTTGGTCGACCTTTTCGATTTTGACCCTGATCATCAAAGAGCGGCGGTGGGCATTTTGATTGGTTCTCCAAATTACCGTGGTCAAGGCATCGCTAAAAAATCTCTTCAGCTATTTTTAGAGTATGCCTTTCCCGCCTTTAACCTTCGGCAAGTTTATGTTGGCGTAGCCAGTACAAATAGCGCTAGCCTCGGGCTGTTCGAATCCTGTGGCTTTGTGCATTGTGGTACCCGAAAAGGATGGTACCGTGACGGTGATCAGTTTATTGACGAGCATTTCCTTCAATTATTGAAAGAAGACCTATGAAGAAAGGGTTGAGTCTTCTTACTATCCTTACGGTCCTTTACCTTCTCAGTAGTCGCTGTCAAAGTGAGTCGGATCCCGCCATGGAAGGTAGAGACTTGGCCTGGCTTAATCACCACGACAGTGTATCTTATGTGGGCATCGAAACCTGTAAAACTTGTCATGCTGGTGTTCACGAAAGCTTTATTGAAACCGGTATGGGTCAGTCTATTGGCAAAGCCACGCTTGAAAAGAGTATAGCGGAGATAAATGGTGACTCCTTACTTTACGATCCGCATCGTAAACTTTATTACCAACCATTCTGGAAAAACGACAGTCTATGGGTTAAGGAGTTTCGCTTAAAAGGCAAAGACACCAGCCATCAATTGGTTCAGGGCATCGACTATGTAATTGGCAGCGGTCAACACACCAATTCGCATCTATTCGAGCTTAATGGGCATTTTTACCAAGCCCCCTTTACTTGGTATGCTCAAAAAGGGCGACTGGATTTACCCCCAGGATTTGAAGAAGGTAATAACAGCCGCTTTTCGAGGCTTATAGGCCTAGAATGCATGAGTTGTCATAATGCTATGCCCACCGAATTTGTACTCGGGAGCACCAATAAATTTAAGTCGATTCCCGAAGGGATTAATTGCGAACGATGCCATGGCCCGGGTGGTGCACATGTTGCAAAGATTAGACGTGGAGAAATAACGGATACCAGCAAAGAAGCGGATCGCAGCATTGTAAATCCAAAAAGGTTAAGTGCGCAAATGCAATTTGAAATATGCCAGCGCTGTCATTTGCAAGGCAATGCCGTTCTTAAAAGTGGAAAGAGCTTTTTTGACTTCAAACCTGGCATGAAGCTCAATGAAGTGATGCAGGTGTTTCTTCCAAGATTTACAGACTCCGAGGACCAGTTTATTATGGCCTCCCATGCCGACCGCTTCAAATTGAGTGCATGCTATCAATCGGCACCTGAGCAATTTACTTGCACCTCTTGCCATAATCCACATTTGTCGGTTAAAGAAACCAATTGGAAGAACTTTAATGCCAGCTGTTCAAATTGTCATGGTAAAAACACCCAAGTTCTTTGTAGCGAGAGTCCGGATTTAAGGGCCGCTAAAGAAGATAATTGCGTGGCCTGTCATATGCCCAGCTCCTCCTCTATTGATATTCCGCACGTGACCGTACACGATCATTTTATCCGTAAGCCTCAAGACATTCTTAAGGCCCTTGGAAAGGAAAAAGTTGAGTTTCTTCGATTGGAAGCTATTAATGAATCGGAACCCAGTAACCGCGATAAAGCATTGGCCTACCTTCAACAATATGAGCGCTTTGAAGGCGAGTCTTATTACCTAGACAGCGCGAGACAATTTTTAAATCGGATACCCATTTCTCACCCCGACTACCTTTACTTGGAGGTTTACTATCACTTTTTAACTGGAAATTATGCCCGATTAAAAGCTTTTGCTGATCGGTATGGGAGACAAAACATCCTAGATCAATGTTCGGAGCGCTCTTATGATAATAAAGATGCATGGACGCTCTATCGCCTCGCCGAAGCCTTTAACATCCCCAAGGAAGTAGGCTTTGCCTCGCGATTGTATAATGAGGCCATGGAGCTCGCCCCCTACATCGTAGACTTTCAGAATAAATATGCTGCTCATTTGTATAAGGAGGGGCAAATACGACAAGCACAAGAACAATGGAAAAAGGCCTTAGCTGAAGAACCCAGACATAAGGAAAGCTTAAATAATCTGGCTTATAGCTATTTGCAAAGCGGCCGTCTTGAGGAAGCCGAGCATTATTTAAGCATCTGCCTACAATTTTACCCGGATTACAAATTAGCTTGGCTTAATAAAGCAAGCTGGGCAGGCCAAACGGGTAATAGCGAGGCCTTAAAAGAGAGCTTGGAAAATATTCTTCGCTTGGACCCAAATAATGCGCAGGTCCAGGCGCTATACCAACAAAACTTCCCATGAAAAAACTGATTCTAATCCTAGCTATCGGGCTGGTATTGCTTTTGAGCTTCTTCGCATACGGGATTTACCGGGCTGCCTTTAAGCCTAATGTAAAGGAAAGCTTTTCGCTATGGATCCATCGCGATACTGATTTTGAGGAAATTATAAATGTATACGGAACTCATTTTGAGGATGTAGAAAATTTCCAAGTCCTAGCCGAGTGGAAAGGGTTAGACCATCATTTAAAAACAGGCCATTACAGCATTAAGGCAGGCATGAGCGCTAATACTGTAGTGAACATGCTGCTATCTGGCCGTCAAAAACCCATTCAATTGACGATCAATTTTGCCAAAGATTTGGCTTCCCTATCTCGACTATTAGGCTATGAGCTTATGCCCGACTCGGCCGAGTTTTACGATTACTTCAACAGTCGGCCCTTTGTAGAGCAATACCAATTGCAGAACTCTGAAGCTCTGGGTTTTTTTATTCCCAATACCTATGAATTTTACTGGACCACGAGTCCCGAAGAATTTGCCGCGCGCATGCAAATCGAAAGAGAGCGCTTTTGGGCCAAACGGAAGGCGGCGGTTGAAAGCCATCGCCTTAGCCAAAATGAAATTATTACGCTCGCTTCCATTGTAGAAAGCGAAACCGCCAAGTTTGACGAGATGCCGAAAGTTGCGGGACTCTACTTAAATCGTTTGGATCGGAACATTTTACTACAAAGTGATCCAACCGTCATCTATGCCTGGCAGCAGGAACACCCCAAGGATGAAATAAAGCGTGTACTCTTTAAACACCTAGAAATCGAATCGCCCTACAACACTTACAAGAATGCGGGACTTCCGCCGGGCCCCATCCGCATAGTTAGCCCCCAAGCTATCGACGCTGTGCTGAATGCCGATGATCACCCTTTTATCTTTATGTGTGCCGACCCAAAAAGGCCAGGATACCATGCCTTTGCCACGAGTTTAAGCGAGCACAATGTAAATCGCAGGCTTTATATCAACTGGTTGAAAGAACAAAAACGCCTTGCAAGCTCCACAATATGAAGGGGTTCGATTGCAATTATCGCTAATTGAATTCGTAGCTTTGCCGCTGATTTTTTAAACCCTCTCAAATCGGCTCAAAATGGCGCAAACTAACAGTTATCAAGAATCTGTAGCCCAGCGAATTAAGCTTGAAAAAGCAGCAGTAAAATTCATCAAGCACATCAATGACCTTTATCTTGACAAAGGAATCGAAACCGTGCTGTTCCGCAACCAATTAATCGACCAACGTCCTTCAGAAGTTTTAAATCTTCATGAGTATGCTCGTAAAATTGTAGGCCAGAATATCACCATAGTGGATACGGTTGCTATTCTAGATGAATTAGCCCAACTCGACCTAGCGCCGGCTCGTATGGATATTGGCCGCATTGCTAGCGAATGGCTTTCCGAAGGAACTAATTACGATTCGATTGCAGCTTTCTTAAATGACAAATTAAGCGACTTCATTGGCCCAGACAATATTGTGCGCACTACCCCTAAAGATGTTGTCCTTTATGGATTTGGTCGTATCGGCCGCTTAGTAGCCCGCGAATTAATGGCTCAAGAAGGCATGGGTGAGCAATTACGTTTACGCGCCGTGGTTAGTCGCGGAGAAACCCCAGAAAGCCTTGAAAAGCGCGCTTCTCTTTTACGAGTAGACTCAGTTCATGGTGACTTCCCTGGTACCGTGGAGGCTGATGTTGAAAAGATGGCTCTTATCATCAATGGTCGTGAAATCAAATTTATCAGTGCCAATAAGCCTGAAGATATTGACTACACATCGTACGGAATTAATGACGCCCTTATTATTGATAATACCGGTGCATTCCGTGACCAGGAGGCTTTAAGCCGTCATTTAAAAGCCAAAGGCGCCGCTAAAGTATTACTAACTGCACCTGGAAAAGGAGTTCCTAATATTGTACACGGGGTTAACCAATCCGATTACGATCCTAATAAAGTAGATATCTTTTCGGCTGCAAGTTGTACCACCAATGCAATTACCCCAGTTTTAAAGGTTATTGAAGATAATTTCGGAGTGGAACGTGGCCACATTGAAACGGTGCATGCCTATACCAATGACCAGAACTTGGTAGATAATATGCATAAGAAATACCGTCGTGGACGCGCTGCCGCTCTAAACATGGTAATCACCGAAACCGGAGCAGGTGCCGCTGTAGCTAAAGCTTTACCCGTTATGGCTGGTAAATTGACTTCTAATGCTATTCGCGTGCCCGTACCTAATGGTTCTTTAGCCATCTTAAACTTAGAAGTTAAAAAGGGGACCGACCTTGAAGGTGTAAACAATGCTATGCGCTCCGCTGCATTAAAAGGAGAACTTGTTGAGCAGATTCGCTATTCTATGAGCAATGAGCTTGTTTCGAGCGATATTGTAGGCGAGTCATGCCCCTCTATCTTCGATTCACCCGCAACGATTGTGGATGCCAATGGAAAGAACATGGTTCTTTATGTATGGTATGATAACGAGTATGGCTATAGCCGTCAAGTGATTCGCTTAAGTAAGTACATCGCTCAAGTACGTCGCAAGCGTTATTACTAGACCGCTATTGATAACATTGAAAAGCCCCGGTTTCCCGGGGCTTTTTTTATGGAAATAAGATACTTAAGGATTTTTCATCCTCCTTTTTGAGACGGTAATAGAAAAGCAAATAGCTCTTCCCATTTAGCAATAATTGATTGCACTGATAAACAAAATAATTCTTCTTATCAAAGAAGTTTGCTGCCGCTTTAAATTGCGGACCGATTGGCGGAGGCGAAACAATTTGAGCATTTATAATCTCAATCTGTAATGGCTGCCCCGTGCCTTCGGGGCAATCTATGGAACTTCCCTCGGCATTTATTTGAAGGGCATTGTATTTGCCGGAAGCATCGCGGCAGCTAATCGCATAACCGGCAAGTTCCGGATTCTGCATGATCCTATCAATTTCAGATTGATCTTGAATAGCCTCTTGGGAAAAAAGGGAGCATGCTGTGCCTACAAGCAGAGTGCTTAAAACCCACTTCCATCCCCTTATTTGCCTTGCGTTTTTGTTTGAGGTCATACGTCTACATAAAATCTAAAGAGACAATTATTATATTGTGAAAGTAAATTATTGATTTTGAAAAACACCCTTCTTAAAAAGCTTTTGAAACTTCTTAGCCTACCGTTTCTTCTTTTTCTAAAACCCATTATACGCTTGAGCCAAAGGCAAATGGCCAAAAACTGGCGCTATTAGAGCACGATTTTCACAAGGGTAGTAATACCGTAAAAGTTGTATTAAATGAGGGTTTCACCATTTGGCATCCACGCTTGGAAAAAGACACTAGCCGCTATCATCTCTTAGAAGAAGATGTCTTCTTCTCGGATATGCAATGGGAGGAAGAGTCTATTTATGAGGCACCTAGTTTATATCCTAATCCCGCTCAGGATTATTTTCAAGTTAGTGCTCATGAAGGTTTTAGTGAAGGAAAGATCTACGACATTAATGGTAAAGTGCTTAAGCGCTTTAAGCTGGAAAAGGATACACCCGTTTTTGTTGGGGATCTCATCAAAGGGATTTACATCTGTCGAATCGAAGCACCCCAATGGTCCTATTCTTATCCCCTAAAATTTGTGAAACTTTAGGGATTCAAATCTCGAATGGCTTCCAATGCTAAGCGATAACCGTTTAAACCCAAGCCGCTGATTACCCCGTGTGCTGCTGGTGAGATATAGCTTTTATGGCGAAAACTCTCCCGGCGGTACACATTGGAAATATGTACCTCAATAATCGGTATATCTATCGCTTTCGCTGCATCGGCCAATGCAAGAGAGGTATGGGTAAAAGCCGCAGGATTAAAGACAATACCTTTGCAGTCTTCGGCCATTCGGTGTAAGGCATTGACTAAAAGTCCCTCTTCGTTGGACTGAAAGTAGTCTAGCTCAAGTTCGGGATAAGCCTCTTTCAGTTGACCCAAGAATTCCTCAAAGTTGGAGCTTCCGTAAATCTGAGGTTCTCTTTGACCGAGTAAATTTAAATTTGGACCGTTTAGGATTCCTATCTTCATAGCGGATATTAAAGCGGCAAATTATTAAAATGGAGTGGAAGAGCGCCCTTAAAGAATTTCAAAATTACCTTCGACTGGAAAAAGGACTAGCGGAAAACTCTGTTAAAGCCTACCGACGCGACTTGGAGAAGGTGGCCTTATATTTTGATGATCATGGCCGCGGCCCGCTGCAGGTGAACCTAAACTTATTGGAAGAATGTCTTAAAGACTTAAGTAAGAATGGCTTAAGCGCACGTAGCCAGGCTCGTTCTATTTCCTCCTTACGAAGTTTTTACCGCTACTTAATGCTTGAAGATTACCTCGATGTAAATCCAGCTGAGTTATTGGAAGCGCCCAAACTTCAGCAAAAACTTCCAGAGTATTTAGAGGAATCGGAGGTTATAGGTATGATTGACAGCATTGATTTGTCCAAGCCCGAAGGCATGCGAAATGTCGCCCTACTGGAAACTATGTACGCCACTGGCTTACGCGTTTCCGAGCTGGTAGGACTTAAAATATCTGATTTATTCTTCAAGGAAGATCTTATTCGAGTGGTCGGAAAAGGCAATAAAGAACGTTTGGTTCCTATCAATGCGATGGCCCAGAAAAGAATTGACCTCTATCGTTTTGAAATACGAAACCACCTTGACATACAGAAAGGTTTTGAAGATCATGTCTTTTTAAACCGAAGAGGTCGGGCTTTGAGTCGGGCAATGGTTTTTAATATTGTGAAAGAGGCCGCTATCGCTGCTGGTGTGCGTAAAAATATTTCACCCCATACCTTTCGACACAGTTTTGCGACGCATTTAGTAAAGCATGGAGCCGACCTAAGAGCGGTGCAGGAAATGTTGGGTCATGAAAGCATTACGACCACCGAAATTTACACCCATTTGAGTCAGGAGCAACTAAGAGATACCATCTTAAAATACCATCCCAGAGCTCAATCCTAAGAGATGTTAATAGCCCAGAAGTGATTCCATGGTTGCTTCCAATCTAGACTTAGCAAGGAATGCTTCTTCCAGGTTCTTAGCAAAAGGAACGGGCATATCCAAACTGCAGACTCTACGAACAGGGGCATCCAAAGAGGAGAAGGCTTCTTCCGTAATTAAAGCGGCGAGGTCATTGGCAATACTTCCAAAAGCCGTGTCTTCGGTTAGTACTAAAGCACGGTGGGTTTTGCGTACCGAAGCCAAAACGCTTTCTTCATCCAAAGGCATTAAAGAGCGTAGATCCACAATATCAACATCCCAATTATGCTTTTCCGCCATTTCCAAAGACCAATGAACACCAGCACCATAGGTAATAATGCTTGCTCTGCTTCCTTCCCGAACCAAAGCTGCTTTACCCATGGGGAGGTTGTAATAAGCCTCGGCTACAGGACCGCTCACAGAACGGTAGAGCGCTTTATGCTCAAAGAATAAGACCGGATTAGGATCTTCGATAGCCGAGATTAAAAGGCCTTTGGCATCTGCTGGAAAGGCAGGGTATAAAACCTTTAAACCCGGTACATGGGTAAACCATGCTTCATTGCTTTGGCTGTGGAAGGGACCTGCCCCTACTCCAGCGCCCGTTGGCATGCGCACCACTACATCAGCCTTTTGGCCCCAGCGGTAGTGAATTTTAGCGAGATTGTTTACTATTTGATTAAAGCCTTCGGTCACGAAATCAGCAAATTGCATTTCGACCATCGCTTTGTAACCTTTTATACTTAAGCCCAAAGCTGAACCGACAATGGCTGATTCACAAAGGGGCGTATTACGAACCCGATCGTAACCGTATTTGTCTGCCAATCCTTCTGTTGCCTTAAAAACACCGCCGTACTTGGCAATATCTTGACCCATTAAGACCAGATTATCATGAGCTGCCATCGATTGATCTAAAGCTTCGTGTACCGCATCAATAAGGCGAAGGTCTCGCATGGCCCCTTCTGGCTTGCGTTCTTTAAAGTCAAAGGGCGCAAAACGATCGGCTAATTCTTGCTCTTTATTAAAAGCGATATCCTCTTCTTTAAAAGCCGCTTCAAAGGCTTCATTAATCTCGGCTTTGAGTTTGGCCGCATAGGACTCGTGCTCTTCCGGACTTATAATTCCTTCATTAAGTAAAAAGGCTCTGAAATTTTCAACGGGATCTTTCTCAGACCATTCATCTTGCAAGCCTTCAGGATAATATTTGGTGCCCGAAGCCTCTTCATGCCCCCGCATTCGGAAAGTATTGCACTCTAAAATGAATGGAATCGAATCCTTCTGGATTTCTTCCCTAATCTCTTTAATCGTTTGGTAAACTTCCAGCAGATTGTTGCCATCAATCGACTTTCCCTTAACGCCGTATCCTATTGCCTTGTATACAAAACTCTTAAAGGCAAATTGCTCATCGCTGGGAGTAGACAAACCCCATTGATTATTTTCGACCAGAAAAATTACCGGTAACTTCCATACCGCCGCCACGTTTAAGGCTTCATGAAAATCACCTTCTGAGGCTCCGCCATCGCCGGTAATCACCAAGGTCACTTTGTTTTCTTGCTTCAATTTAGAGGCCAAGGCGATTCCATCGGCAATACCCATCTGGGGTCCTAAATGTGAAATCATACCTACTAAATGGTGTTCTACCGAACCAAAGTGAAAAGAGCGATCCCTTCCCTTTGTAAAACCATTGGCTTTACCTTGAAACTGCGAAAAAAGCCGCTTCAAAGGGATATCTCGGGTGGTAAAAATCCCAAGGTTTCGATGCATGGGAAGCATAAACTCTTCTGCCTCCATGGCCAAGGTAGAACCTACGGATATTGCTTCCTGGCCATAGCCTGAAAACCATTTGGAAATTCGCCCTTGACGAAGGGCAATAAGCATCTTTTCTTCAATTAGTCGCGGCTTTAAAATAGCCTTATAAAAATCTTTGAGCGTAGCATCGCTAAGGCCCTTTCGATTGAACTTCATAGGGAGAGGTCTTGAGCCATCAAAAATAGCTTTTTATCCGAATGCGCCATTTCTTAAACCCTTTATTTATGCACCCTCAAGGCTATCATCTAGTTTTTGGATATCTTCGCAAAAAGCATTCATCAAATGTCAGAAGCAATTGGAATTCCATCGGTGGACCTAGCCGATTTTTTAAGCGGAGACCCCGAACGAAAAGCGCAGTTCGTTAGTGAATTAGGGAAAGCCTATGAGGACATCGGTTTTGTCGCGCTTAAAAATCACCGCCTGAGTGATGATTTGGTTGAAAATCTTTACCAAGAGGTAAAAGCCTTTTTTGCCCTTCCCAAAGCGGTAAAAGAAAAGTATGAAATTGAAGGTATTGCAGGACAGCGTGGCTACACCGGCTTTGGAAAGGAGCATGCTAAGGGTAGAAATACGGGCGATTTAAAGGAATTTTGGCATTTTGGGCAGTATGTTGAAGATCAAGATCCTATTGCTGAGGAATACCCTGATAATGTACAAGTAGAAGAGTTAGAGAACTTCAATAAAGTAGGTAAAGAAGCCTATCAAACTTTAGAAGCCACAGGGAAAGATATGCTGCGCGCTTTGGCGATCTATCTTGGCTTGGATGAATTCTATTTCGATGCCCACATTCATAATGGCAATAGCATTTTGCGGCCCATTCATTATCCTCCCATAACGGAAGAACCGGAGGATGCCGTGCGAGCCGCCGAGCATGAAGACATCAATTTAATTACCTTATTAATGGGTGCTTCGGCCGATGGCTTACAAGTTCTCAATAAAGTAGGGAAATGGATCCCAGTGACCGCATTACCTGGGCAAATAATAGTGAATGTCGGCGACATGCTGCAACGTCATAGCAATAATAAGCTATGCAGCACGACGCATAGAGTGGTAAATCCCCCTCGTGAAAAATGGTCGGAAAGTCGTTTTAGCATTCCTTTTTTCCTACACCCCCGTTCGGAAATGCCTTTAGACGCGCTAAGCACTTGCGTGGATGCTTCGAATCCAAAGCATTATGAAGATATTACAGCAGGAGGCTACTTAGAAGAACGCTTGCGTGAAATCGGTTTAAAGTAAGATGGCTAAAAAGAAAACAAATAGTTTGGAAGACCTTGGCTCCATGGTATTCTCTACCGGTAATCAGGGCTTCGTAGGTTTTGACGAGGAATCGGAAGAAGAGGCATTGGACCCGTCCCAACAATTACTAGAAGTTCATTTAGAGAAAAAGGGTCGAGGAGGCAAAATTGCGGTACTTATTAAGGGCTTCGAGGGAAGTCCCGATGCCTTAAAAGCCCTGGCAAAAGAAATCAAGAATCACTGTGCGACAGGCGGCTCCATAAAGAATGGGGAAATTATTATTCAAGGGCCCGTTCGCGATAAGGTGATGGCTTTTCTAAATAGTGAAGGCTATAAGACGAAGCGCGTGGGGGCTTAATTAGGATCGCGTAATTGGGCGATTAAAACACCTCTATAAGCCCAAGGGGCTAGTATTGAGGGAAGAATAGCTAAATAATACAATAGATTATTCTGCTCGGCGCTTGCTAGGAATATCAGATAGGCCGCAGCTACTAAAAGAACAGCCATAAAACCAAAAGCTCGAGCCAAAGCTTGTCGATACAAATACCTCAACTCGCCTAATTCCTCCGAGCTCGCCTTTCGAACCGGGATGGTTTCCTTGAATTGAAGTTGATACCATTTTGGCCATTGGCGGTCCTTGTAGGCTAAGGCTTTACCTTCTACTTGTAAAACTCGCCGGTTAGCGCCGAGGTCGATCCAAAGTTCGGCATCGGCAGCTCTTAAACCACCTATCGAAATTAAATACCGACCGGGCTCTAAATCAAGCTTCACTTCTTGGCCAAAGCCAATTCTACCTAACTGTTTCCGATTAACATAAATAGGGTAGCTTTCCCAATAGCCACCGCGATCCAAGCGTTGGATAATTAATTCAGGCACGGCTTTTTTCAATCGCTTTGTGGTAAATCGCCAGATATTGAGGAACGATAGCCTCGATATCGAAACGCTCTGCTTGAGCGAAAGCTCGTATCCTAAATTGCTCGTGTTCTTTAGGATCACCTAAAATCTTAAGGGCCGATTGGGACATACTGGCAATATCACCCACTTTGGCCGTAAAGCCCGTTTCTCCATCCACATTCACCTCTTCCAATCCTCCGGTGTTGGAAGAAATTACGGGTACCCGTGCCGCCATGGCTTCCAGAGCAGCTAATCCAAAACTCTCTGTTTCAGAGGGCAGTAAGAATAAGTCTGAGATGCAAAGAATACGTTCAATCTCGGAGGTTTTACCCAAGAACTTCACCCGATCTGCTATCCCTAAATCCTGAGCTTGCTTACGAGCACGTTCTTTTTCGGGACCATCTCCAAGCATCAAAAGAACAGAAGGTATTTTTTCATTTACTAAGGCAAAGACATCAATAACATCATGAATGCGCTTTACTTTTCGGAAGTTGGAGATATGGGTAATGATCTTTTCGCCTTCTTTACTGAAGTTTTGTCGGCAAGGCTCACGATCTTGAAACAACTTTAGGTCGATGAAATTAGGAATCACATCAATTTCATTGGTGACATCAAAGAAGGCTAGCGTATCTTTTCTCAAGCTCTCACTAACAGAGGTAACCACATTCGAGTGATTGATACTGAAGTTAACCGCCTCGCGGTAAGATGGATTACGTCCTACAAGGGTTATATCCGTGCCATGTAAGGTAGTTACCACAGGAAGGTTAAATCCCTTATCCGCCAAAATTTTCCGCGCCATATAGGCCGCATAAGCATGGGGAATAGCATAATGCACATGCACTACATCCAAATGGTATTTTAGGGCCACCGATACCATTTTAGAGCTCAATGCCAACTCGTAGGGCTGGTATTCAAACAGTGGGTAATCCTGCACATTTACTTCGTGGTAATAAATGTTGGGTTCTAGGATATCCAGCCTTACAGGCTGCGAGTAAGAGATGAAATGTACTTTATGGCCAGCCTTGGCTAAATACATACCCAATTCGGTGGCCACAACACCGCTCCCCCCGTAGGTGGGGTATCCAACTATTCCTATATTCACTTAGCGTAATTCTCCTTTACGGTATTTCTCGACGGTTACTTCCTTACCTTCTTCATCATAGGTAATCCACTTTCCGTGCTTCTTATCTTTTTTATACTCGCCTAAAATTTTAAGTTTTCCGTTTTCAAAAAACTCACGGTACTCCCCTTCTCGGAGATTGTCTTCATAGGCGTATACCGATTTTACATTTCCCTTCTGGTAGAAAGACTTTGCTTCTCCTTCCAATATATTGTCTTTGTAGGTAAGCAGGGTGCTCATATTTCCATTGGTGTAATACCAAATCGCCTTACCTACCTTCAAGCCTTCCTCGTACTGGGCCATTTCCTGCTTCTTACCTGTGCCGTAATACTTGGTGTAAGTGCCCTCTAGCATGCCATTTTTATAGCTCGCCTCCTCAGTAAGCTTTCCACGATTACCAATCTTAATGGATTTTCCATTTAAAATACCATTTTCGAAATACTCAAGTTTCGTGATACTTCCCACCTGGCGGTAATTAAACTGAGGACCGTGTTTCTCACCCGCGGCATTGTATGTATTTAAACTCTTGGGAACCCCATTAGGCCAAAATTGCACCACCGTAGTATCACGGAAGCTTTCCTTATTTTTCTGCGCTTGCGCCGGGTTGAGGGCTAAAGCCGAGAAGCTCAAGACCAGTAGACTCTGGAATAATCGCGTCATAAATTACTTCTTGAATTTTAGTTCTTGTGGATAGACTCAATAATTTTCGGTTGTTCGCATCAGGATTTACTCGATTGGATAGAAAAATGTAAACGATTTCTTCCTCCGGATCAGCCCATGCTAAGGTGCCTGTAAACCCACTATGCCCAAAACTTTTGTCGGATACGCATCCGCAAGTAGGTCCCGGACCTTCTAACTGGGGTTTATCAAAACCAATACCACGCCTATTTTGTTGTTGACAATACTGACATCTTATAAATTCATTCACGGTCACCGAGTCAAAATAGCGCAGCCCTGCATACTCGCCTTTCTGCATATACATCTGCATGAGCTTCGCTAAATCATTCGCAGAACCGAATAAGCCAGCGTGCCCGGCTATCCCTCCTAATAAGGCAGCCCCCTGATCATGCACATAGCCCCGTAGTAATGATCCACGAAAAAGCTTATCGTCTTCGGTAGGCACAATATGGTCTTGGGGAAATACCTCTAAAGGATGATATACCATCGTATTTGCACCCATTGGCTTGTAGAGATAATCATGAATTAAAATATCGATCGACTTGCCCTCCATCTTTTCGATGAGTTCCATAAACAGATAATAGCCCAAATCGCTGTACTTGTACTTTTTACTGGGCAGTAAATCGGAATCTAAGATGCGCTTGAAAATTGTATCCTTCATGTAGCGCTGGCTATATACACCTTCGCTTACGACATTGGGAAAATTGAAGTCGCGATGCTTATGGTAATAACCTTCCTTAAATCGCCCTTGATCTAAAGTTTCCAAGTAAAAAGGAATCCAAGGCTTCAGCCCCGCTTGATGGGCCAGTATTTCCCGTAAGACAAGCTTCTCCTTATTGGAGCCGCGTACTTCAGGCAAATAGTGACCTAGAGTTTGGTCTAAATTTATCTTGCCTTCCTCTACCAATTTCATAAGCAGGGGAACACTCACGGAGATTTTGGTGACACTCGCCAAATCGTAAATATGATGGGACTCAATGGGCTCCTTTTTGTCGTAGCTGGTATAACCGTAATTTTTATGATATACTACTTGTCCTTTGCGGGCCACTAAAACCTGTGCTCCAGGCGTAGCTTTTTGCGCCATTGCTTCTTCTACCAGTTTATCGATTTCTCCTAATTTAATAGGATCCAGACCTACCGCTCCGGGGTAATGGTAGCCCAAACGTCCAATCGCTTGGGTATTTAAACCAAAACCTACTTCGAATGGCTCGCCGGCACTCACTGGTAAACGACCTTCAGCGCCTAAAGCACCGAAAATAATTTGAGCCGCTACACTTTCGGCATCCGGATGATTTTGATAAGCTACTAAAAGGGCTTCAGATTCGCGCGCTTCCGGGAAGTCTAGCAAAGCATAAGGATTCGCAAAAAGACTTAGTACCACCTTATTTTGCAAGGCCACACGTTTGCTAAAGCGCTTTAGCTGGCTATTGATTTTGTAGGATTTCCAAGGATTGGCATTGGACGTATACCAGCCTAGAATCACATAATCGTAATCAGCCAATGAGGCTATAATTTGCTCTTCTTGTGCGGCGTTGAAGCTAAAATGATCTACCTGAGTATACTTTTTAAGAGTGGAAGCGAAGGCAGTACCTACTTCAGTACCCCCCGTTACGCAGGCTACTTTTATACCTGCCAGTTTTTTAATAGGCAAGGTTTTGTTTTTATTAATCAACAAGGTGCTAGCCTTTGCAAATAGGTTGCGATTTAGGACCCGATCGCGCTCTCGAAGAAGCTGACCTGGCAATAGACTGGGCTCGATATATTGCTTCTGGGATAAACCCATCCAATGTTTAGCGCTGAGGATTTTAGCTACACGACGTTCCACTTCAGCGGTATCGATTAGACCGCTGCTTAGGGCTTCTTTGATTTTTGTTTTCGCCAATTTTACATCCTGCGAAAAAACCAAAACATCATTACCAGCTTTTAGCGCCTCTAAATCTACCATACCTGGAGGATAGTCTCGGGCCACCCCCTGCATATTTAAAGCATCCGTAAATTTTAAACCATCAAAGCCTAATTCCTTTTCAAGAAGATCTAAGGTAGGCTTGCTTAAAGAGCTTGGCTTTCCGGAGGCATCCAAAGCAGGAACATTTAAGTGGGCGACCATTACTCCACCCAAACCGCTTTTGGTTAGGCTTTTGTAAGGATAGAGTTCCACCTGTTCTAGTCGTGCACGATCATGGGCCACCGTGGGTAAGGTTTTATGCGAATCGCTATCCGTATCCCCATGACCTGGGAAATGCTTTGCGCAAGCCAGAACTTTCTCGGATTGGAGACCGCGCATAAAGGCAGCGCTCATCGCCGTTACCTTTTCTGGGTTTTCACCAAATGATCGGGCTCCGATAATCGGGTTTAAAGGATTGGTGTTAATATCTACGACTGGCGCAAAATTGATGTGTACCCCCAAACTTCGGCAATGCTGTGCCATCGCCTTGCCATATTCAAAGGCCCATAAAGTATCTTGAATGGCCCCAATGGTAATCGGCCAGGGAAATTTAAAGACTTCATCCAAACGCATAGATAGGCCCCATTCTGCATCCATAGCAATCATCAAAGGGATTTTCGCTTTCGCTTGGTACAAATTGGTTAACTCCGCCTGCTTTGCTGGAGTACCCTGCATGAAAATCAGAGAGCCAATATGCTCTTCCTGAATGAGTTTGAGGATCTGCTGCTGATGTGCGGGCCCCTTATTGGAATAGGCTGCTACCATAAAAAGCTGACCTATTTTTTCATCCATGGTCATGCTGTCCAGCTTCTGCTGAACCCAAGCCGCATCACTTTGGTAAATCACAGAGTTTTGCGCTTGCCCTATCCAAGGCAAAGCCAAGAGCAAGAGCGGTAACCATATTTTATTCATAGAAAGGTATAATGCGCTAATTTAAAAGCTTTGCTTAGGTTTCGGGCGCTAGTATTCAACAAGTAATCCACAATATAAAGTGAACGTGGAATTAAAACCATTTTGCATCCGAAATGGTTAAAAAGAAGATATTTTTGCCTCTATTTTAAAATCTTCCTCTTGGAATCGGACAAAATTGAAGTACTCGGTGCCCGAGTGCATAATCTCAAAGACTTGGATCTCGAAATTCCCCGTGATGAGCTGGTGGTAATTACCGGCTTAAGTGGTAGTGGGAAATCGAGTTTAGCCTTCGACACCATTTATGCTGAGGGTCAGCGTCGTTATATTGAGACCTTCTCAGCCTACGCAAGGCAGTTTTTGGGTAATATGGATCGTCCGGATGTGGATAAGATTAACGGTTTAAGTCCGGTTATTTCTATAGAGCAGAAGACCACCAGTAAGAACCCCCGTTCTACCGTGGGCACGGTGACGGAGATTTACGATTTTTTGAGGCTCCTTTATGCAAGAGCCTCGATTGCTTACTCCTATGAAACGGGAGAAAAGATGATTAGCTATACGGCGGATCAAATCAAGAATTTGATTTTGGAACGTTACGCGGGTGAAAGGGTGTACATTTTAGCCCCTCTTATTCGCTCTCGAAAAGGCCATTACCGTGAGCTTTTCGCTTCCGTTGCCAAGCAAGGCTTTTTAAAGGTCCGCATTGATGGTGAAATAAAAGACCTCAGCAACGGCATGCGGGTTGACCGCTATAAAACCCACGACATTGAGCTTGTTGTAGACCGAATGCGTATTGACGCCAAGGACGAAAAACGCCTTGCCGAATCCATTCAAATTGCTCTTTCCCAGGGCAAGGGTATTATGATGGTGCAAGCTTTTGAAGCAAAAAAACCGCAGTTCTTTAGTCGCAATTTAATGTGCCCCACCACGGGTATTGCCTACCCTGAACCCGAACCTAATACCTTTTCTTTTAACAGTCCGAAAGGGGCCTGCCCAAAATGCAATGGCTTAGGCACGGTTCAAGAAGTTGATATTGATAAGATCATTCCAGATCCTAAGAAAAGTATTCGGAATGGCGGCATCGCTCCATTAGGTGATTTTAAAGCCAATTGGATTTTTAATCAGATTGAAATTATTGGCGATCGCTATGGTTTTAAACTGAATACGCCCATAAAAGACATTCCGAAAGAAGGAATGGAGACTATTTTATATGGTGCCGATGAAGTATTTGAAGTACCTAACAAAACCTTAGGGATTACGCGCAAATACTCACTCAAATTTGAAGGTGTCGTAAACTTTCTGCGTAGTCAGAGTGAAGAAACTAAGAGTCGAAGTATTAAGCGCTGGGCTGAAGCATACATGAACGAGGTAAGCTGTCCTTCTTGCCAGGGCGACCGCCTTCGCATTGAGTCGCGTCATTTTAAAATTGGCGATGAAAGCATATCCGACCTTGCTCGCTACGATATCGAAGGATTATCGGATTGGCTGCATCAAGCTGAGTCGAAAATGGACGAGCAGCAGCGGCGCATAGGCTCCGAGATCCTTAAGGAATTAAGAATTCGCTCGAGCTTTTTATTAGATGTAGGTTTAAACTATCTCAGCTTAAACCGCCCAGCAAAGTCATTATCCGGTGGTGAAGCGCAACGTATTCGCTTAGCTACCCAAATTGGTTCCCAGTTAGTGAACGTCCTTTATATTTTGGACGAACCTAGTATTGGCCTGCATCAGCGCGATAATGAAAAACTTATTCATTCCCTCAAAGAATTACGCGATTTGGGGAACTCCGTGATTGTGGTAGAACACGATCGGGATATGATTGAAGAGGCCGATTTCATCTTAGACATTGGTCCAGGTGCGGGCCGTCATGGTGGTGAAATCGTTGCTAGCGGGAGCTTAAGCGACATACTCGCCAGTAATAGCATCACTGCCAAATACCTTAACGGGCAACAAGAAATTAAGGTTCCTGAACAAAGGAGGACCGGCAATGGCAAGTACATTGAACTTAAAGGAGCAAGTGGCAACAACCTCAAGAAGGTAAACCTAAAGTTACCTTTGGGTCAGCTTGTGGTGGTGACCGGTGTTTCGGGTTCGGGAAAATCTACCTTGATCAATGAAACCCTGTACCCTGCTATAAGCAAGCACTTTTACCAATCGCTTAAGGAGCCCTTGCCTTATAAAGATCTAAAGGGTTTGGAGCATATCGATAAGGTAATCGACATCGATCAAAGTCCGATTGGCCGCACCCCGAGGTCCAACCCGGCTACCTATACCGGAGTTTTAAGCAGCATCCGAGATCTCTTTGCTAATTTACCTGAAGCCAAGGTTCGTGGCTATAAACCCGGTCGGTTTAGCTTTAACGTAAAAGGAGGTCGTTGCGAAACATGTGAAGGCGCCGGAATTCGTGTGATTGAAATGAATTTCCTTCCCGATGTCTATGTCGATTGTGAAACCTGCAATGGCAAGCGTTTTAACCGGGAAACCTTGGAGGTTCGCTATAAGGGTAAATCTATTGCCGATGTTTTGGATATGAGCATTAATCACGCTGTAACATTTTTTGAAAGCATCCCAAAGATTTATCAAAAGTTAAAAACCCTTCAGGAGGTAGGCCTCGGTTACATTACCCTTGGTCAACAATCCACCACACTTTCGGGAGGAGAAGCTCAAAGGGTTAAGCTGGCTACTGAACTAAGTAAAAGAGATACCGGTAAAACCTTATACATCTTAGACGAACCCACCACAGGCTTACATTTCGAAGATGTACGGGTACTAATGGAAGTTTTGAATAAATTAGTAGACCGAGGAAACACCGTTTTAATTATCGAACATAATATGGATGTCATCAAATTAGCCGACCATATTGTTGATATTGGTCCGGAAGGTGGAGCCAAGGGTGGGAAAGTCATCTTTGAGGGTAGTCCCGAAGTGATGATTAAACAGAACAAGGGCTTTACCGCTCCCTTCTTAGCGAAGGAACTAAATCGATAAAATTACATGGTAAATAAGAAAGATGATCAACTCAAGAGGGCTTTTGAACCGAAGAGTTGGAATGAGATACGTACCAACGATAGTTGGGGTATCTTCAAAATAATGAGTGAGTTCGTTAATGGATACGAATCGATGGCGCGCCTTGGGCCTTGTGTATCTATTTTCGGATCAGCACGCACCAAGCCCGATAGCCCCTATTACCAATTAGCGGAAGAAGTTGCCTTTAAGCTTACCCAAAGTGGATTTGGTATTATCACCGGGGGCGGCCCAGGTATTATGGAGGCCGGAAATAAGGGAGCGCAAAGAGGTAAAGGAAATTCGGTGGGACTTAATATAGACTTACCCATGGAGCAAGAAGGCAATCGCTTCATTGACCCTGACAAGAGTTTAGACTTCGATTATTTCTTTGTTCGTAAAGTAATGTTCGTGAAATACTCCCAAGGCTTTGTGGTTATGCCCGGTGGCTTTGGAACCTTGGATGAATTATTTGAGGCGCTTACCCTTATTCAAACCTATAAGATTGGAAAATTCCCTATCGTGTTGGTCGGTAAAAAGTTTTGGACTGGCCTCCTCGACTGGATCAAGACTACTCTACTGGAAGCAGAGAACAACATCAGCGAGCAGGATTTAGAGCTTTTCCGATTAGTGGACACGGCAGATGAAGCCGTAGAGGTTATTGAGGACTTCTATTTGAAATACATGTTGAAGCCCAACTTCTAAGTCTTCCCCAGTTATTCCGAAGTTGCCTTTCAAGATATGGCTCGAATTAGCTTAATGGTAAGTAAAAACGATATTAAAATAGTTCGTGACTTTCGCAACTTAAAAAGACCTTGAAAAAACTAACTTTGCCTAAAATTTGAAAGAAATGGAAAAACACGATTGCGTGATTATTGGCTCCGGACCAGCCGGATACACTGCAGCTATTTATGCCGCTCGTGCTGATTTAAAGCCCATTATATATACTGGATTAGAACCAGGTGGACAATTAACTACTACTACCGATGTAGAGAATTTCCCAGGTTACCCTGAAGGAATTATGGGTCCAGAGATGATGGAAGATTTGCGCAAGCAGGCTGAGCGTTTTGGAACCGACATTCGCTTCGGAATTGTAACTAAAACGGAGCTTAGCAAAATTCCTGGTGAATACCACAAATTAACCATCGATGAAAGCACCGAGATTTTAGCCCGCACTGTAATTATTGCAACGGGAGCGAGTGCCAAATACCTAGGATTGGAGTCGGAAAAGAAAATGATGGGTCATGGCGTATCCGCCTGTGCTATTTGCGACGGATTCTTCTTTAAAGGTAAAGATGTCGTAGTTGTAGGTGGTGGCGATTCTGCTGCCGAGGAAGCTACTTATCTAGCTAAGCTTTGCCCAAAGGTTACCTTATTGGTGCGTCGTGATGAAATGCGTGCTTCTCAAATCATGCAGCAACGTGTTTTAAACACACCGAATATTGAAGTTCTTTGGAACACGGATACCTTGGAAGTCTTAGGTGACAAAACGGTTACAGGCGTTCGAATTAAAAACAATCAAACTGGAGAAGAAAGCATCGTTGAAGCAGAAGGTTTCTTCGTAGCCATCGGGCATAAGCCCAATACCGATATCTTTAAAGGTCAGTTGGATATGGACGAGGTAGGTTATATTCAAACCAAGCCCGGAACGGCCAGCACCAATTATCCAGGAGTTTTTGCCACCGGTGATGCTCAAGATAAAATTTACCGTCAGGCAATTACCGCAGCGGGAAGTGGCTGCATGGGTGCTTTGGAGGCAGAGCGCTATTTATCAGAACATGAAGTAGCGGTTGAAAGTTAATCGCGAGACATAATAGAATAGAAAAGGCTCCTTTCGAGGAGCCTTTTTTTATGCCGTAGATAGAGGTATTATTCCACTGCTTTAAATAGACCGTAAAAAACGGCTAACCAGATCAGCCCTTTAATAAGAAAAAATAGAAAAAGGCCAATCGCTACAGGCCAACCCGCTTCCTTCACGAGAGCCTTCCATCCTTGCTTCTTTCGCAGGTCTAAGTAATATTTTAAGCCTTTTCTTGCCATTCAAAATAAAAAAGAAACAGACCTATAAGCCAGATTCTGTATACCCACAAAGTCAAAGCTTTGCTGGTATCCTTATCATTTATCTAATGCTACCTACCCTCCGAGATTGCGCGAGCAGCACTCAGACCTCGGTATACATGGTATTGCAACCCGCGAGGTTTACCTTGCCACTGTTGTCACCAACAGCGCGGTGCGCTCTTACCGCACCTTTTCACCTTTTCCCCGATTTCGCTAGGCTCCGTCGGGGTAGTTTATTTTCTGTGGCACTATCTGTCTGCCGAAGCAGCCTCCCCTTTCAAGGAGCACGGCGCTCTGTGTTGTCCGGACTTTCCTCCCCGACGCTCGCTAGGCTCGGTCGGGGCGATAAGGCGGTCTGTTTCCGAGGCAAAGGTATAACCGTTTTAGCGTAAGTCCACCTCCGTAGCGCCTTTTCCATAACGTGCATAGGAAGCATCGTAAAAACTAAGCTTATCCATGCGCTCTAAAAGGGTATAAACTTCTTCCCGCAATCTACCCTGACCTACTCCATGGATAAGAACCACCTTTTTTATACCTGAACGCCTTGCCTTATCCAAAGCCTTGCGCACTTCCGATAGTTGGATTTGCAATTTCTCGTGGGCGCTAAAGTTTTTAGGGAAATCCACGAGGGCTTCAAAATGAAGATCCACTTCCAGTTGTTCGGGAGCCTTCGGAATAGCTCGGCCTCTCTCCAAAGGTGCCTTGGGCCGATCTTTTTGATGAACCTCACCTATATTTAATTGCTTGCGTGGGACCAGTTCCTTGACATGGTGCTCCTCTTCAAAACCATAATCCATAAGAATGGTAAGCTTTTCTCCATTAATAGCGACCACCTCACCGGTAGAAGCGTCATTTAAAAAACTAACAATGTCTCCCACTTTAAACATAGCACAAAAATAATCCCGACACTCGCAAAAAGCGAGGTCGGGATTCTAAATCTATCAAAAAATCGAATTATCGGATACTCAAGCGGCGATGTGAATTCCAACAGGTGTATTTGCTGGAATATTAATCACATTGGTACCAAATGGAATAGCCACCAAGGCCGTATTATTAGCGCCAGTAATGGTTGCACCCGAAATAACTTCGCCCCATCCATTGGCGGTAGTAATATTGGGCGGACCCTGAGCACCCTCCCACTCTTACCCAGACAGAAGCAGTAGTTCTCCCGTACTAAAGATATTCGATATCCCAGTTAGATTAACGGGTGTATTCGCCGATACTTGAAAAGTAATACCACTCTGTCCGTTATTTGGGGTGAGTGGTGGTGACGTTGTTACTGTCCCTTGCCCAAAAGCAAAGAAAGTAGCTATTGAAAATAGGAGTAGTAGAATTCTTTTCATAGGTGCGAATTAGGTTGATGAATTTTGATATATCGGTTCTTGAAGAAAGAAAAAAAAGCCAAAAAAAAAGCCGCCCCTTTCGGGACGGCTTCATTTTCAGTTATCTAAAGTCTCTTAGCGAATACTCACACGACGATGCGCCGTGAAGTCACCAGAGCTAACTTCTAACATATAGATACCACGTGCCACGGAGGAAACGTCGATATCACGGTTAAATGTACCGCCTTGCATACGCTCGGTAATATTCATTACCTCACGACCCTGAGCGTCACGTAAACGAATGTTTACATCAGCACTTCCCACTTCGTTGAAAGTTACGGCAAACTTATCCGTTGCAGGGTTAGGATATACATTTAGGCTGTTGGATAAAGGATTATCCTCTAAACCAACATTTACATTTAGAGCAAAGGTTGCCGTATCGGAACCACAACCATTAGTTACCACTAAGGTTACGGTATAAGAACCATTACCGGTGTAAACCACCGTATCCATAGCATTTGTGCTGGTTACCGAGTTTCCAAAGTCCCATGCGTAACTGTTAGCATTTGTAGAACCAGTAGCATCTACGTAAACAATAAACTGTCCGTTGATGATCGTATCCGTAATGCCTAAAGAAGCAATTGGCTGAGGAGCATTGGCTGTAGTGGCACCAATTTGAATAAAGTTACTAGTATCACCTGTACAAGTATCGGCCACATAGATGTCGTAACCGGTATTCGCAGTCAGACCTGTAATGGTATATGGAGCCGTTACAATACCGGTTAGGGTACCGTTACCTTGAGTAAATCCGGTAGGACCATACTCGATTAAAGAGCCACCGCTATTGGATACCCAATCTACCTCGATGCTATCACAACCTACATTAGAGGTTACGGTTACAGCAGTTGGATCGGCACATGGGAACCCACAATTAGCTGAGAATTGTGCCAGCGTATCACCAGCTCCGGTTCCAGAGTTAGCAACATAAGTAGCGATATTCACACCATTAGGATCGAATACATCGATTCCAATTTCACTTGCCCATGAGCCTGCGGTAGTTAACACAACAGCTGTATTCAGACCATTACATAGGTCGATGGAATCTTGGAAGAGACCACCTGTGGTAAAGTTGCTACCCATTTTACCTACTTCTACACCATTTTGGTAGATGGTGATTTCCGCTCCGTTCCAACCGTCACCGAAGGTATCGTTTAGATCGAAGTTAAAGGTACACTTGCTGCTTGCTGCACATAGACCGGTTGCCGCTGTAGCTGGACCTGTCCAAGTACTAGTGTCACCAGGAGCACAAATCTCACGAACGTAAACGTCATAAGCCGTTGCTGCGGTTAAACCAGTGATACTCTGTGGAGAAGTAGCACCAGCAATGGTGGTACCCGTTCCTAGAGTAAAGCCAGCTGGACCGTACTCCAATTCGAAAGTACCTGCACCACCTGCCCAAGCAACATCTACCGAGCTAAGTCCTGGCGTACCTATCTGACGTAAGTTAACCGGCGCAGGACAACTTGCACCTGCCTGAACACTCACATCATCGATTGCAATATCCCCAGTAAAGGAAGTACCACGATGACCTTGGAAAATAAAGTTATAGGATCCAGAAGCAAGAGAAGTTAATGGCACATTGCGAACATAGAAGGAATCGCTACCTGCGGTTTGTTGCTGACCAGCAATACTATCCAATACTGTACGCGTACCATTGGCATCTTCTGCTAATACTAATAAGTAGTTAATGGTTGCACCATACATGTGGTAATGGTATTCAATCTCAGGATTGCTCAGGCCAGAGATATTAATCAATGGAGAGATTAACTCAGCCGGACCACCTGAAGTTGAAGTTTCTAGATACATATAGGTACCACCTGAAGCTGGATAGAAGGTATTGTCATACCAAGGACCCGTGCTTGATGAGTTCTCATTCGAACCTGAGGCATCTTCAGACTCCCAACGTACTGAACCTGAAACTGTGTTATGCGTCCAACAGTTCTCCCAACCCGCAGGTGAACCTGAAGCAGTACCAATGGAGATACCTTCAAAGTTGGTAAAGTAAGGCGCCATATATCCGTTTAATGGACATAGCGTGCTGAAACACTCTGGTCCTCTCCAGAAAGAAGTATCCCCAGGAGTACAGATTTCGCGAACCCATACACAGTATCCCGAACCAGGAGTTAAAGTGGTCAAGTTAATGCTTGTACCAGTCACCGCCATACGTGTGTTTCCTGGGTCACCTAATGGACCTACACCGTATTCGATTTGGAAGTTAGTACCGGTACCGCTGTTTGATACCCAAGAGATAGTCGCTGAAGTATCGCTAATGGTAGTAGCGTCTACTTGTAAACTGTCTGGGCGGATACAGGTTGGAATTTGCTCGTAATTGATATCGTCCACCAACAAGAAGTCGAAGTTATCCGCTACATCGTGGCGAATCACAAAACGATTATCGGTACCGTTGTACCCATTAGCCGTGGTTATTTCCACTATATGCTCCGTAAACTGAGTACCGTCAAGGGTTAAAGTATCTAATGCGTTGAAGGTAGATGCATCGGTAGCATCCGACATGGTTCCTACAATCAAGGTACTTACATAAGCGGTACTTGTACTAGGCTTACGAGCCATTAAACGCACGCGCTTATCACCAGCCGTCATATCCGTTGTTAATGGTGAGATTAACATGAGTGGATCGGTAGTATTACTGGAGTTATCTAACTCAATATAGTTAGGTGATGAATTTGGTGCATAGAAGGTACTATTCTGCACTGTTACTCCAATAAAGTTTGAAGTAGCGAAACCAGCACTTTCAATTGAGCTGAAACATCCTAAATCTTTGGTTTGTGCCACGAGGTTATCCCAGTTCTCCATATAAGGTGCTGAGATTGGGCTACAATCCGTACAGAAATTGAATGGTCCCACCCAAGCTGATGTATCGCCAGGTCCACATGCAATGCGCACTAAGAAGTCATAACAAGTAAATTGGCTTAAAGTATCTACTACTAAGCTATCACCCGTAACAAATACTTTAGTACCTGTTGTAGTGGTCGTTCCTTGGTAGAAACCGGCTGGACCTACCCAAACTTGGTTAAAGCTTGCTGGATTTCCGGTGAACCAGTTTAACTGAGCCGAAGTATCGATAACACTGCTCACACCCAAATTAGTTGGGTCTGGACAGCTAGGTGCTTCCGCTACCGCTATCGAGTCAATGGCCGCGTCACCACAACATCCTACACCACGCTGAACAAAGCGAATTTGTATCGTGTCACCTGCATAGTTTGCTAAGTTCACGAATACATCACTCCAAGGTGCACTGCTAGAAGACTGCGTATTAGCCGTGATATTATAAACATTACTCCAAGTCGCACCAAAGTCATTGGTAACTTCTACATCCATCGCTGCAGGAGGCGCTGAAGTTGTGTAATAACGGTGTTGCCAGAAATATAAAGCGGGTACTGTTAAAGTACTTACATCAATAATAGGCGTGTATAAGAAAGCACTATCACCAGCCGTAGAACCCGAAGATTCTACATACATGTAGTTACCTCCCGTTAGGTCTGAAGTAGGACCGTTACCACTAGTAGGACCGGTAGAACGTGGAATCCATTTGAATGGCTCAGAGCTCTGACTTACATCTGGGCTTGAAGACCAACAAGGATCGATTTGGTTACCGGCATTGTTCCCGCTCGCTACCCAAGTCGTTCCATCAAAATCTTCCAAGAATGGAGCAAAGGTGATGTTACACTGAGTAGTGAAGCTGTAAGGACCTACCCATGGGCTATAAGATCCACCCGCACAACTATCGGCGATGTAGTACTCATAGGTAGTTTGAGCCGTTAAACCGGTCATGGTGTACTGATCAATAGTACCGGCAACAGAATCCAATCCAAGGTAAGTACCGGTTCCAGGGGTAAATCCAGGTGTACCCCACTCAATCATGGTTTCATCACCATCGGATCCGCTAGCCCAAGTAGCGGTAGCGGTAGTAACACCGATACCTCCCATTCCTAAGCTTATAGCTAAAGGAGGATTACAAGATGGAATTGCTTCATAAGTGAAGTCATCGATGTAATAGGTACGGAAATCTACTCCCGCGTGGTTGATTACCACATAATTATGGGTTCCATTGTAACCATTGGCAGTGGTAAGATCCACAAAGTACTGCTGGTATGCATTCGTTAATTGAATGGTATCAATACTTACGAAACTAGCTCTATCGCCTGGAGAGGCAACGGTACCAATTACTAATTCGTTACCCGTTGTAACCGTAGTACTGGTACGTGCAAAGAAATTGATACGCTTGTCACCCGCGGTCATATCCGAGAAGTTCGGAGAGAATAACCAGGCTGTATCTGTATTGTAATTGTAGAAACGGAAATAGTTCGGTGCTGAGTAGGCCAAAGTACTGGCTTCAACATCCGCATTAGCAAAGGCAATATTAGTTCCACCTGCAAGATATACGTCCCAACAAATAGGAGGCTCTTGCAATGAATCGGTATCGAAATTATTGCTGTAAGGTGCCGTAAATGGATCACATTCGGTTACGAAGGTTAAAGGACCTACCCAACCTGAGAATCCATTCGCAGAATCACTACAGTCGTTACGGATATATAAGTCATAAGCTGTATTACCTGTAAGTCCGCCTAAGCCGAAGCTATTCGTAGAAGTACTATCGAAATTAGAACTGGCCGAACCTTGCGTAAATCCGCGAGGACCCCAGTTAATATTGTAAGCATTGCCAGAGCCAAACCAGCTAAAGGCTGCACTATCGTTAGAAACGAATGTTAAGCCAGGACCACCAGGATTAGGACAAGTTTGACAAGAGTTTACTTCTACTAAGTCAATGGCTATATCACCGGTGAAACCTGAACCATGCACGTACAAGAAGCGAAGGTGAATGGTCTGTCCAACATATGCGTCAAGATTTACCCCAACATTAGTCCAAGGATCTGCATTAGCCGTTTGAATAGGACCCACATTGGTAAATACCGTGTTCCAAGGACCTGTAGCGCTAGAACCTACTTGAACCATTAATGTGTCAATACCTGCACCATAGGCGTGCATCCAGAACGAAAGCTCTGCATTATTAAAAGAGGTTGACAAATCAATAGCAGGTGAAATAGCTTCTACATTAACCCCTGTAGGAGCGCCTGATGCTTCGTGGTAAATATAAACACTACCACTATGCGCACCATTTGGACCCGTACCTGATGAACCCGTGCCACCGGTGCGGTAGTTCCAATTCGAAGCGGTTGTTCCCGAACCGAAGTCACCGGTCCAACCACCTTGTGTTTCGAAGTCATCCGAAAATAAAGGACCTGCTGAACCTACGGTACAGGTTAAACCTTGAGGCCCTTGCAGAGGAGTCGTGAGCGAAATAGGTCCGATTGTATCACTAATACCATTTACCGCACCACAATCGGTAACGAGGTAAATGTCGTAGGCTGTACTTGGAGATAAGCCGGTTAAAGTATATGTAGTTGCAGGCGCTGTAACTGTATCTTGCATCCAACCTGCTCCGCCCGGAGTGGTACCTGCAGGACCATATAAAACCCATGACGCATTGAATGCTCCCGTTTGAGACCAGCCTAAATCAACGCTATTCGAAGTTAGATTCGAATCAGTGAAAGCCGTAGGGCTAGCACATAATTTTGTAGTGGTGAACTGTTGTGCAGAGGGGAATTTAACCGTATCACCCGTACAGTACTCCTCGAAATATACATCGTATGAGGTGTTTGGTGCTAAACCGGTTAAAATAACTGGAGGCTGTGTAGCACTTGGATAAGTACCGGTAACGGTGGTACCTGTACCTGGTGTAAAACCAGTAGTACCGTACTCTAATTTAAAACCGGTGTTACCCGCACCTTGCGTCCAATTTACTTTGGCCGCAGTAGCGCTGATACTGTCGATTGCAAAATTCGTAAATGGCGTACAGCCACCCGTAACTCCTAAAACATAAGTAACCGAACCCAAGAAACGACGAGGGTTAAAGGTTGGACTAGGTGCCGCACCTCCGTAAGAAACGGAATCGGATACGTTAACGGTTAAAGTACCGTCAGAGTAAATTACCTGATCGCTACTCGTACCTGTTTGGTATCTCAAGCCTGCGCCAATGTGGAAACCAACCGGAGTATTGGCAGGAATGCTAATTGGTGAAGACAGTGCAATAGAGGCAACCGCAGTACCGTTCGCACCGGTCGCTGTTGCGCCGGTAGCTACTTGGGTCCATCCGCCAGCAGTAGTAATATTAGGAGCACCTGACGGGGAAACCCCGCCTACACGCATCCACACATCAGCAGAAGATACACCATTGTTTAAGATACACCCTAAAGAGGTAATGTCGATTGGTGTCGTAGAACTCACTTGGAACGTGATACCACTCTGACCATTGTTAGGTGTCAAAGGTGGTGAAGTTGTTACCGTACCCTGGGCACTTGTGACCAGCCACGATAAGGATAGGAAAATAGATAGTAGTACTTGTCTCATATTAAAGTATTTATTCGCATTGACGAAAATAGGGTTTCAGGATTTAAATTAAAAATTGAGAGGCGAACGATTCCCTAGCTATTCGATCATCACCCTTCTTCTCATACACAAATGATTGCCTAGCAAACACTTAGACTAATGTTAATTTTTGAAAATATTTCTAGCTTATCGATGAATTGGTCCATTATAAGGACTGCAATCCGGCTTGAAGCAGACAATTATCCTTATCTTTGCACTAAGAAGCAAGAAACATGGAGGTTGTAGATAATCAAGAGATGCGTCACTTTGAGGTGAGAGTAGGCGAACGTCTAGCGATCATTGAATACCAAATTCAAGAGCGTAAATATTTCCTAACTAGGGTAGACTTCCCTAAAAAATTTAAGGAAGATGGTAGAGCCGAAGAAATGTTGGCGACCACCCTTAAAATTATTGAGGAAACCGGCATGCGTATTGTTCCCATGACTCGATTTGTTAAGGATTACTTTAAAGCGCATCCTGAATTAAAGCCTTTGTTACCCGTAGGTATACATTTATAGATTTTGAAAAAAACGCTCCTTTTTCTCTGCTTTCTATCATGGAGCTTTAGCAGTTTTGGCCAAGAAAAAAGAAATTTCTGGCAACGCTATTGGGACGGACTCACCGCTGAAGAATCGACGGACGGTTCCCCAAACTTTTTAGTCTACCCTACCCTCGCCTTCTCTCCCGAAACTTCTTGGGAATTCGGCTTTAGCAGCCTCTACCTTTATTACGCCAATAAGGACACTAGTAATCGCCTCAGTGAAATAAGCGCGTTTACTTATTACACGCTTGAAAATCAGTATGGTTTATGGTTAGATCATGCCAACTACGGCAACAAGGATAAGTACATGTTTTTAGGGCGATTACGCTTCCAAAACTTCCCACTTTTTTACCACGGAATTGGTTTTGAAACACCTGCTGATCCCCTTGCTCTTGTTGATGCTCAATATCTACTCTGGAAAGAGCATTTTTTGCGTCGTATTAAGGGCTATTGGTACGGCGGTATTTACTCTGATATTCAAAGCATACCGGACCCCATTTTCTTGAACCAAATGACTGAAGTTTACGAATTACCCTTGGGCTATGAAGGTTCTTTCAATCTAGGTTTAGGTCTTTCCTTAGTTTACGATAGCAGGCATAATGTTCTGAACGAACGCAAGGGAAGTTTTACCGAATTAAGCTTTCTACGATATGACAATGCCTGGGCTTCCGACTTTGAGCTTACCAGCGTATTAATCGAAAGTCGTCAATTCAAGTCCATTAATAAACGGGATGTCCTCGCCTTTCAATTCTTAGGTCAATTTATCCATGGTGAAGCCCCTTTTCATATGCTATCACTGATGGGTGGAGAAAGCGTGATGCGCGGATATTACTATGGTCGTTATCGAGATAAAAACTTACTTTCGGCTCAAGTAGAATACCGCATGCTTCCCTTTCCCTTTGCCAAAAGGTGGGGAGCTACAGCCTTTTTAGCCGCCGGTCAAGTTTATCCTTCTTGGGATCAATTGACCTTAAACAAAACCTTGCTTGCTGGTGGTGCCGGTTTACGGTTTTTAATCTTCCCGCAAAAAGACATTTATACCCGCTTGGACTTTGCTTTCACCCAAGAAGGCCCAGGTTTCTACTTCTTTATTGGTGAGGCTTTCTAAAGCTTTCTCTTTTGTGATAATAATGCCAGGTGCGTAAAATAAGTAGCGCGACCAATGGAATTAGACTCAACAATAGTTTCTGCGGTAAAAACATCCAGGCTGCTAAGACAAATGCAAAATAATAGGGACTAAATCGAATTAAAAATAAAGCCCCTTTAGACCAAGAACCTTTGAGCAAGGACCAGGCTGGAATTAAAAGTAAAGGACTAAATACCAGTAAATTGAAGTTATAAGCTGCTGCCTGGTGATCGGTAAAAAACCAAAGCCCCGTCAAAAACAAGCCCATCAGGCCTAAAACCATCCAAAGAATCCCATCAAAAAAGCGTAGTGAACGTGGCTTCTCATAGCCAAAAAGCGTTAAAAAAACCCCCAGCACCAAAAGTAGAGCGGTGTAAAAAAAGGGCTGATTGACCCCAGCTGGTGTCATCGAAAAACTTTGCTCCAAAAGCATTTTATCCTTACTAATTAAGGGTCTATGGCTTGGACCGATGGTTGATTTAGAAAATGCTTCCGCCAGTAAATCCGGCAAGAACATCTCAATTTGGGCATCCGCCTTTTTATCCATGGGAGCACCCAAACAAAAATCGATGGCAAAATCTCCCCAAGGTTGCTCTGCCAAGTAAACGTCGCAAAGTTCGCGAATGCTTTTAGCAGGTTTAAAATAGGACTCCTCTGAATAGTTAATACTTTGCAATAAGGCCTTATTCAAACCATCCCGAATGCGGGTAGCGCAATTATCGTAAAAGTAATCGTACAGGTAATTTCGGTTTTCAGGTCGCGCATTCCAAAGTAAAAATTCCCAATAAGCCTGTCTTTCTGTAGAGTCTAAATTTAAGGTTTGCTCTCTTACATAGCGCCCTTCCCTTTGGTAAGCCCGAAAAAAATTCGGCCATCGGTTTACCGCCAGCATGTAATTTAATTGACCTCGAGCAAAATTTAGATAGAAATTAGGCTGATCGAAATCGAAAATGCCATAATTAAAGGCATAATCGATCCCTTGTTTCGGGTCCCTGACGCGCACAGCAGAATGACCGAAAGCTGAGTACAATTCATTACTTCCAGGACCACAGGTAATTAAGCTAATCCTCGCCTCATTGCTAAGGGTAGATTGGCTCCACCCAGATAGGGAGTAAAGAATGCTAAAGAGTATCAAGCAAGCTCTCATGCTAAAAACTACTATTGGGTTTATTGCTTTTCAAATATACACTTGCCTTTATCCCTCTGAATTAAACAGACCATAATTCTGCATTAAAAGATTGGCATTGGGCGTTCTGCAGACTCCTTTTCTTAACTTATAATCAAATAGAAGCTTTTGGCCTTCCACCTGAGATTCGAAATAAGAAGCCGAAAACTCAGGGTGTTCTTCCGCAAGCTCTGCAATATCCACGTCATGCGTAGCTAGCATACCAAAGGCGGCTTTGGTTCTTAAGCCCAGTAAAAATTTACGGCTGCCCAGCTTTTTATCGTCACTATTCGTACCCCGTAATATCTCATCCAAAATAAGTAGGCTCCAACGCTTATCCGATATTTTATCGATTAGCATTTTAAGGCGGAGAACTTCCGACTGGAAATAGGACTTATTATCGTGCAAATTATCTGTAGGGCTCATACTAGCCAAGACTTGGAATGGATAAGTATGCATAGATTCGGCGCAAACCTTAGCCCCGATTTGAGCTAGAATCAAATTGAGTCCAATGGTCCGTAAAAAAGTGGATTTACCGCTCATATTACTGCCGGTTAGAATTAAATAGGGCGCTAGCTTAAAATCATAAGAGTTGGAAACGCATTGATCTTTTGGAATTAAAGGATGGCCTAGTTCTGAGCATTCAAATAGTGGTTTTTCCGAAATAGTGGGCCAAACATAATCCGAATGCACATCGCAGTAGTTCGCTAAACTCATGTAAGCCTCCCAATTAGCCAAGGCTTCAATCCACTCGGGCAGCTTGGAGGCATATTGTTGGTGCCATTTTTCTAAAGATCTGAGCTTAGCTAAATGATAGGGAATAAATCCATTTACAAGTACTAAAACTATAGCATTGGACATATTATCCAAGCTCTCTAAAAACTTGGATAAACGACCCAACTCTACGCTTACCTTGGTTCCATTATTTATTTTAGCTAAAAAGGCTCTTCCCATTTCACTTGGATACTGAGCTGCTTCAATGCTTTTAAAAATCGAAGCATAAGTTTTCATCGCTTCACTAAGCTGGCCTAAAACTGCCTGTTGTTCTCTGAAAACTTTCATACGCAAAAAGAGGAGCATTAAATTAAAGCTCATCGCATATAGAAGTATCTGAAAATGAATGGCATTGAAATCCAATACCAAAACATACAATCGGTAAAATGCAAACAAAGACCCCATTAAAAGAAAAGGCATAAAAAGATTTGGGATTGCCTTAAAAGTTTTACCTGCCCATGCTCTGAGCTTAGATGGCAAAGCTTTATCATCAACAAGTTGATGACCTAAGGCACGTAAATGAAAATTGCGCTCCCGATCTGCTTCCAAATCACGCACAAAATCCTGCTTTTCAGCAATAGCCATCCCTTCATTAGCTTCTAAAACTTCGGCTAGTCGAAGCGCTCCCGCTTGGCTAAGTGATCTATCTATATGATGATGCAAAGAGTTGGCTCCAAACAAGTTTAAATCTCGCGCAAAAGGATGATTCTCCGTACTCGAATGGTCCAAGACGACTCTAGAAAGCCTTGATTGATGGAGGTAATCCCATTCTGATTGCAGTTCATGACGCAAGTTCTTTAAATAGTCAAGTTTGGCCTTTTGATCGATAAAATGGCTAACCGCCGCTAAGAACAGAACTCCACCCAAGACAAGAAGGTACCATAACCAATCAGGGCCTTCGTTTAATAGTAGGTAGAAAATATAAATCGAAGCTAAAAAGAATAAGGTTCGAAGAATACTCAATACAAGAACCCTGCGCTTGGTTGTGAACTGTTTAACCTTGGTGTTTGCTATAGATTCCTTCAGGAAATCTCTAAGATTGTTCGACAATTTCTCTATTTTAGAAGAATCGCTAAAATAGGATAATCGACCTTTAATCAACCATGCTTAGAATAGCTAATTCTGTCATCACTTGCTTAATTATCCTAGGCTTTAACTGCCAAGCCCAGTCCAATACTACTTTAAAAGAGGTTCTTGACTCCTTATCGAATGTGAACTCGAGAAGTCAAAGGGAGTTAATGGAAGAACTGGTTAAGCAAGCCAGCGCTCTTTAAACGGAAGAAGCCAAAATTGAAGAACGTGCCCTTTACCATTAAAGCATGGGCGACTTTTACCTGGAGCGAAACCAAGTTAGGGAGGCCTTGGAATCCTTTCTTAGGGCCGATAGTCTGTCTGAAATTGCCGGATTAAAAGATCTGCAGGTGCGCAGTCGAAGTGGTTTAGGTAATTTATATGAAATCTTGGGTGATTACCTAAAATCCATTCAGTATCAAAGTTTTGTACTGGAAAACATGGGGATTGCTGATGGAGATAGCTCAGGTTATTATTCTACTCTCGTCAATTTAAGTAATGCCCATAGCGGTTTGGGAAAGGTTCAATTAGCCTTAGACTATCTCATCAGGGCTAAAAACTATTTCGGTGAACTATACAGGTCGGAGTTTAACAATAACTCGGCAGCGATTAGGTATATACTTAGGGCCAAAGAGATTAATTTATCCTTACAAAACTTCAAGGATTTAAGCAGCAATCTCAATAACCTTGCCTTAGCCTACAAAAACACGGAGCACAATGACAGTGCTTTATTCTATGCCAATAGTAATATCGACCTTAAGTATGAAATTGGAGATGGTGGCGGTTTATGTCAAGCGTATTACACTAGGGCGACCATTTATCTGAATGAGAACCAACTTGATCTTGCTCAAAAGGATTATGAAAAATCAAAATTGCTTTGTGCCGATTTACAGATTTTCATCGGTGTATACTCGAATCTAATTGATTTAGCGAAGATTGCCTCGAAACGTGAGGCCTATCGAAAAGCCCTAAGCTACCTTTTAGAGGCCGAAAACCTTAATAAAAACTACATTAGAAGTGCCACAGAAACCGTCGTTTTGAATCAGGAGCGTATTCGCTTCGCTCAATCCCATTCATGGGAAAATAGTGTAGCGGAAATCTGGGCTGCTATGCAGGAGGTAGAATCGAAACTTACAAAATCATAATTCGGAAAGCACGCTGATAACGCCCATTACTTACTACAAGCTGGTAAATTCCGGAGTCCAATTGACCTCTGTTCAAATTAATGCGCTCGCTATCTAGGCTTCCTGAGCTTAGGACGCGACCGTTCATATCCATAATTTGGTAATTAGAGCCCTCTAGGTCTTCCGACCAATAACTGAGCTTTAATTGCGATTCTCGCTTTGAAATTGGATTAGGATAGATTTCCAAAGAACGTAAGGGTCCCATTTCATCCAAAGCTATATTCGCTGGCAACATGGCCACCTGAATATTTTGAACGGTGCCAGGGCTCAGGCTTACAGTTACTGTATCATTACGATAACCCATCTTAGAAACCACACAATCAAAAGTACCAGAGGCCGCTTGACCATCCTTGTAATTTCCGAAAATATTGGTGCGACCCGAAATGTCTCCTCCCAATAGGGATACATTGGCGTTAATAAGCGTTTGCTGACTCAAAGAGTCGATCACCGTAACATTCAAAAAGGAAGCTCTCGTGTAATCACTACTTAAGACAAAAAGTCCGCGTTGGCGATCTGTAGCTAAAATATTCCCACTTGGTAAATAAGGATAGGCACCCCAACACCCACTAAATCCATCTCCACTATCATTAGAGGTGTCGTAAAAACCGGTTTCTACCATTATCCCTGGTTCACTTACATCCAAAATTTGGACGCCGGCCGTATAATAAGAGTTCACCAAGAAATTATTATGGAAGTGCACATTGTGAGGAATCACGTTGTTCCCAAAGCCCGTACGAAGTCGGTCTAATTCCGTAACATTACTAAAATCGCTTACATCGTATTCTCCAATAAAGGCACCTGAACGCTCATCGGTAGTAAATACGCGCTGATTATCATCGCTGAACCAAATATTATGCGTGAAACTGTAAGGGGTTTGCTGTGTGAAACTGTATTGCACGGGGCTAGCTGGAGTACTCACATCCACAGCAACAAACACTCCTGCGTTAATGGCTGCACCCCATAAAGTATCGCCGCGAGCCACACCATCATGCAGATAATTGGCATTGTACATCCCTATATAAGTAGGATCGGTAGGACTCTGATTTAAATCAAATATCAAAGCTCCACCTTGCGCGACATTTGAACCAAATAGGTATAAATAGCCCTGTTCATCGATGTAAATATTATGGGCACGCTGCAGTAATTCAAAACCGCCATTCGGATTCGGAATCAATGGATTGCGCGTGAAAGTTGCCGGAAACTGGTTGTTAAGGGTTGTCATATCGACAATGAAAATACCGTTGGAGGTTCCACTAAAAATGTCGTGAACCATGTAGGCATAATTACCCCAAGTCTTCATATCCCGCCAAGTTGAATTGGCTCCCGCAAAGAAATTGGTTTGCACCGGATTACTAGGGGTAGTGACATCTACAATAGACAATCCATTTTGTACGCCCACCAAGGCATATTCTTTATTGTTGGCAGTATCTGCCCAACCCCATACATCATTGATGGTTAGGGTGTAGCCAAAACGCCCCAAAACCCGCATGTCCAAACTATCCTGTGCTTGCGCACCGAAAATAGATAGGCTAAAAAAGCTAATCCAAACTAAGGGTGATTTGGCCGTCTTCTTCCAAATATGGTTTATCAATGTCTTTGTTTTCATCTGTTTCTTTCGTTTGTTCTTGAGCCTCTTCCAAATACTCTTCTTCTTCCTTTGACTCCTCTTCTGAAAAAAGTGACTCAAGCGCATTAATCTTACGAACAGAATCTCGACTTAGTTGGTTGCCTTGGGCTTTCTCTCCTTTAACTGCAATGAATTCACTAAGAATAATCTCCTCGTTGTCTTTTTGTTTGCCGTTTACCTTACGGAACACTATTTCAACACGTGGCTGCGCGTCGATACTGACAAATTCGAGCTTAGAATCTGGATGCTCGGAAATAAACAATTCCTGTCGATCGGCCACTTCTGGAACGAAGCGTTTCACAAAATGCTTTTGCTTATCGCCATCGAAGTAAACCGCGCTAACTGGCTTATTGGGGTCGAACTTTTCGATGAGAATATAATTATCATCAAAATGCACACTTAGATCAAAGCCTAAGAGTCGATACTGACCATCGGCATTGATTTCCAGTATTTTATCTTCTCCTTTAAAACTGCCCAGTAATCGTCCACGTCCATCTACATTTAGGCGGCTTACGGTATCATCAAACCATATTTTGCGTGCGGCTAGGGTTGAAACTCCTTCTTCTTTGAGCTCAATTTTTTTGATAGGGTACTTGGTAACGGTATTACCTTTCGCAGCCCTTCCTTTGATGGCCAGTTCCGAGAAATCAAGCTCTAGCTTTAACTTTTTAAGTCTTTGTAAGGCCCGTAAATGAATGGTGATAACCTCGGCCTCTCCATTGGGATTAGCGCTAAAGTGTAAAACCTCAGTACCTTTATTACCTTGAGTTAAATCGTAATGTTTGTCGCGGGTAATGGCCGTTACTTGGAAGCGCTTCATAAAGGATCCCCCTTTTGCGCCATCGCGGTAGATCATATTATACGTCGTGCGTTTATCACCCTTCTTCCAAACCGCCACATGGATAATATTCTTACCGACATAGGTTTTCTGATCCACCTTGGTCACCATCATCTGACCATCTTTGGTAAAGACGATCAAATCATCAATATCCGAACAATCACAAATGAAGGTGTCTTTCTTAAGACTAGTACCCACGAAACCCTCTTCTAGGTTGGCGTACAGCTTCACATTAGCCATGGCCACCTTGGTGGCATCAATATCTTCGAAAAGACGGATTTCGGTTTTACGATCACGCCCTTTGCCATATTTCTCCTTGATTCCTTTGTACCAATCGATAGCATAATCTACCAAATTGGCGAGGTGGAATTTCACCTTTTCAATTTTACCTTCTAGGGCTTCAATATTGGCGTCGGCCTTGTCCTTATCAAACTTGGAAATACGTTTGATTCGGATCTCGGTTAAGCGTACAATATCCTCCTGACTTACGTCGCGCAGTAAATGCTTAATATGTGGCTTTAAGCCTTCACGGATGTTGTCAATTACTTCCTCCCAGGTTTCAGCTTCTTCAATATCGCGGTAAATACGCTCTTCGATAAAGATTTTCTCCAAAGAGGCAAAGTGCCACTGTTCCTGAAGCTCATTGAGCTCCCAGTTTAATTCGGCCTGTAACACCTCGGTGGTGTTCTGCACATTACGACGTAGAATTTCCTTCACCGATAAGAACTGCGGAGCATCATTTTCAATAACGCAGCTTAGGGGTGCAATCGAAACCTCACAATCCGTAAAAGCATACAAGGCATCAATCATTTTATCGGGCGATACTCCAGGCGGTAAATGCACCAAAATCTCGACTTTATCCGCTGTATTATCTTCGATCTTCTTGACCTTGATCTTGCCCTTATCATTGGCCTTTAAAACTGAGTCGATAAGGCTACCCGTGGTAGTACCAAAAGGCACCTCTTCGATCACTAAAGTCTTCTTATCAAGAATATTAATTCGGGCTCGCACGCGAATCCGACTACCTCGGAGTCCTTCATTATAGTGACTAAAATCGGCAATCCCTCCGGTGGGGAAATCGGGCAATAAATCAAAGCGCTGACCCTTGAGTATTTTTACCGAAGCGTCTAATAATTCATTGAAGTTATGAGGCATTATTTTGGTCGAGAGTCCTACCGCAATACCTTCTACCCCCTGTGCTAAAAGAAGTGGAAACTTAACCGGAAACTCAACAGGCTCCTTACCACGGCCATCGTAACTGGCCTGCCATTGGGTAATTTTAGGACTGTAGAGAACTTCCAAGGCAAACTTCGATAAGCGCGCCTCAATATAACGAGGTGCTGCCGCGGAATCACCGGTGAGCACATTACCCCAGTTTCCTTGGGCATCTATAACTAGGTCTTTCTGACCCAATTGAACCAAGGCGTCACCTATGGAAGCATCACCATGAGGGTGGTACTTCATTGTTTGCCCAATAACATTGGCTACTTTATGGTAACGACCATCGTCCATTTCCTTTAAAGCATGGAGAATACGACGTTGTACCGGCTTCATACCATCCCCTAGAGTGGGAACGGCACGCTCTAAGATCACATAAGAGGCATAGTCGAGGAAATACTCCTCATACATACCCGAAACCCGTGTAATGGTAGCTTCTTCTGCCGCTTGCTGACCTTGTTCCTCTTGAGGGTCTTTATTTTCTTCTGCCATTCTTTTCCGCTTGTGAATTTTTGGCTAATGAGTTTTTAAGTTTCGAAAGCTCACTTCCGCTGACATAGGAAATAAGCAGGCTCCTTTTCTTGTAACCGCCATGCTTAGAGCTGATGTAAACCGTTAGCTTTCTGCGTAGAGGCCAACTACTAATTTCATAGCGATAAAGCTTCCTTTTGGGGAACTCATAACGCTTGTTAAAACTACGAATGAGGGGAGACCAAATGGGGTCGAGAGTAAAGAGATTCATCACTTCACCCTCGCTGTCGTACATAAAATGCACGGGGCCTCGGTAAATCAGATAAATGAACAATACCACCCCTATGGCACCGATCCACCATAACTCCTTATGCGCGCCCTTCAAAAGGGCCAAACCTAGGTAAATGAATATAGAGAGCAGGCCTAAAACGAAAAGAACCGAATTTATTTTGGCCTGCGACTTATCGTTAATCTTCATTCAAAACAGATTTTTCCTCGTCTTCCGTTGGGTCGCGTTCCACTCG
>CBFHRN010000008.1:0-54377 GCA_965658275.1 Croceimicrobium sp. | reverse complement strand
AGTATTATCAGTAGCGCACTCTACATATACCAATACTCCATGAGGACCTTTACCTTCGTAGTTTACCTCAACGTAAGTTGCTGCGTCATTACCGCTAGCCCTTTTAACAGCGCGCTCAATATTATCTTTCGGCATGTTCTGTGCCTTGGCATTGGCAATAGCCGTGCGCAAGGCAGAATTGGTATCTGGGTCTTCTCCACCTTCTTTGGCAGCCATTGTGATGGCTTTAGCTAAACGCGGGAACAAACGTGACATTTTTCCCCAACGCTTTTCTTTTGCTGCACGACGGTATTCAAAGGCTCTTCCCATTTCCGAAAACTATTTTTTTGAGTTAGAAGTACAAAAATAAGCTTTCAAAGTGCAAATACGAATCGAACATCAAATGCTTTCTGTAGTTTTATAGCCATGTTACATTACAAACTGTACAAACATCATCAAGCTGAAACACCTTGGGTCACTTTTGTCCACGGCGCTGGAGGCAGTTCAAGCATTTGGTTTAAACAGTTAAAGGACTTTAAAGAAGTTTATAATGTAATCTTAATTGACCTTAGGGGTCACGGTAACTCCAAATCTCATCTAAATCAAAACCACTTCCCTACTTACACTTTCGAATCGATTAGTGAGGAAGTAGTAGAAGTTTTAGATCATTTGGGCATTGAGAAATCACATTTCATCGGGATTTCATTGGGCACTATTATCATCAAAGAAATTGCGGATCGTCATCCTGATCGCGTTGAAAAAATTGTGATGGGCGGGGCTGTCTTAAAGCTTAATTTCCGATCTCAGGTATTGATGCGCATTGGGGTGATATTCAAATCAGTAATTCCATACATTCTACTCTACAAACTTTTTGCATGGACTATCATGCCACGAAAAAAGCATCGGGAGTCGCGATTGCTTTTCGTGCGAGAGGCCAAAAAATTGTATCAGAAGGAATTTATTCGCTGGTTTAAATTAGCGGCGGAAATCAATCCACTTCTCAAAGCACATCGAAATAATCATAGTAATCACCCTACATTATATGTAATGGGGGATGAAGACCACATGTTTTTACCTAGCATTGAGAAGTTGGTGGAGAACGCAAACTTAAAATGGATTCAATTGCAGGTCATTCCCACTTGTGGCCACGTTGTGAATGTAGAGAAACCGCAGGAGTTCAATCGAAGGACCTTACAGTTTTTAGCTTAATGCTTTAGTAAGACCGTTCCCTTTTGTCGCTTTACTTCTTGGAAGGGTAATTTGTATAAGATATCGTATAAATAAATTCCTTGCATACAGGTTCTTCCTCTAAAACTACCATCCCAGCTCGCATTTAGATCCCTGCTTTCATAAAGCAGCTCACCCCATCGATCAAAGATTCTCAAATTAAGCTCTTCAAAATCACATGAACTTATGGGTTTGAGAATATCATTTAAAGCATCTCCATTAGGCGAAAACGCATTGGGAATGAAAAAACTACAGGTATCGCAATCAATCAGACTTAAATTCAATGTGTCTGCTGATGATAAGCAGTCTTCTTCATATCGAACAATCCAGCGACGACTAGCATATAGCGTTCGAACTTTTAAAGTTTGCCCATCATTCCAAAAGACTTCACCTTTTAAATAGGAAAAATCTACTGGAAAGCCTGAATCTAGGCAGGCGGAAGTATCCGATACTGAAAACAGAGGTACTACCGAATCCGTACCCAAAGTCCTGATTTTAAAGGTATCGATTCGTTCGCAACCGTTTTGATTGTAGACAGCCGCAAAAAAGATTCCGCTTGTCGAAAAAGTGTAACTGTTCGCACTGCTACCATCAGGCCAAGTTGCAGTCCAATTTGAAGGATAAGTATGCTGATATCCCTCATTTGCACAGAAAGTTGTATCGACCGCTATTGCCGAGGTGTTAAAGTCATCTTCATTGATAAAGATAGAGTCGCGCGAGGGACAGGCTGTTCCCACTTTAATATCCAGCCAATACCAACCTCCCCTGTTAATCGTGATGGAATTGGTAGTCGCACCCGTACTCCAGAAGTAACTCCCTGTAACGCTAGTACTTATCGTTAGGGCACTTCCTAAACATATACTTTGATCGGGTCCTAGGAAAGAACCGCTTCCTCCTGGGTAATTTGTAATTAAAAGCGTATCACTATAACTACAAGCTCCAATTGTTACCTGAACCCAGTAAGATCCAGCTCCTTGAGCATAGATACTTTGGGTCGTATCTCCAGTACTCCATAAATAGGAAGAACCATTTGGAGCACTTAATAAGATTGAATCTAGAGCACAGATTAAGGTATCATTACCTAAGAAATTATTGGTTTGATTTCCGCCCCCCGAGAAAGGCTGAGGACGGTTTAAATTAGAAACTGCCCTTACAAAACCAGAATTTCCATCGATGCTCCCGTATTTGTTGGTACCATTGGATAAGGTTCCGGAGTTGCCGCCATTTACCAAAGCGGAGCCTATTCCTAAGCTCGGCGAAGGTATCCAAATGACACCGCCTCCACCTCCACCTCCTGGGCCAGCAGATCCACTAGTACAATTTCCGCCAACCCCACCTACAGCACTTATATCCACTGCGCCAATTAGGTTAGGCCCTGTAAACACAATGGTACCTCCTGCTCCTCCACCTCCAGCGCCTTCCGCACCATTGGAAATTAATTTCCCATCTCCTCCATTACTTATTACCTCACCTCCGTTTGCGATTAGGGTATCGACAAGTAAAAGCAGAATTCCGCCACCATTTCCACCTTCAGAAGTAAGTCCACTTACATTATTGTGTCCTGACCCACCGCCACCGCCAAAATATAACCGACTTATGGCATTGCTTATCAAAGGTTCTCCCCCTAGGCCTCCGATTCCAGAAACCGGGGAGCAGCCACTCCATTCATTCCCCCCTTTACCACCAGCTCCGCCATTAGCACCGCCGCCACCGCCGGCATTATGATTGTTACCGCCGCCACCGCCATTTAAAGCATGACCGCGGCCATTAGCCATTTGACTAGGTATAAGACCAATCCCTTCTCCTTTGGGACCGCCACCATTATTTGCGGTAGGATAACGGTAGGCAGAAGAGCCGCAGGAATACCCCATATTTCGACCATCAATTCCACCGGCGAAACCCTTTTCACTGAGATCAATATCGGCTGAAAGCCTAAGTTTATTTGCCGATAGAACCAATATCCCTCCTTGACCATTTTGGTAGGCTGGTGCAGTTAGCGTATTCGCTACATCAGCATAATTGTACTCTGGTACGCGAATTACCATGCTTCCATTACCGAAAGCATTGCCAATACTACGGTCTAAAACCATTAAAAGCGTCGCACTTACTTGGCTGACATAAGCAAAGGCATATTTGCCGCTATGATTGAGACTTATACTATCGCCAAAAGAGGAGGAATAGGTGGTATCGAAAGTAGCCCCTCCCGGATTGTAAAACATCAAAAGTTCACCCACATTATAGGTAGGTAAACTAGCTACAATAATCGTGTCCCCGCAGTTTCCAGCCTTGCGGCTCACCAAAGTATTGTAGGAATTCACCACGCCCGAAATACTGGTTTGTGCTAGCAATCCAATATTTGAGAATAATAGAACCAATAAGAGTACAATACCCTTCTTTTTCATGCAGAGAGTTATAGGTACAAAAAAAAAACCTCCTTGCTTCAAGGAGGTTTTTATATACTCTAAAGACATTTAATCTTCACTTTCTGGAGCTTCGGGAGCAGTACCAGCGCTTGCTTCAGGAGAACCTCCTTCAGCACCTCCGTTCTCGATTCCAGTTTCTAGTTCTTCCTCTTCCTCTGAAGCAGGAACCTTTGCAACAGACGCAATTTGATCATTTTTCTTAAGGTTTATCAAGCGTACCCCTTGAGTTGCTCGACCCATGATACGTAAATCAGACACCCCGATTCGAATCATGATACCACTCTTATTAATAACCATCAAATCATCTTCATCACTAACTGCCTTAATAGCAACCAGAAAACCTGTCTTTTCGCTAACAGTAATGGTTTTAACTCCTTTACCACCGCGATTAGTAATACGATAATCCTCCAATGGAGAACGCTTACCATAACCGTTTTCAGATACTACAAGAATGCTGGTTTCTTCGGCATCTGAAGGTGGAATAGTTACCATTCCTACTAGCTCATCATCATCGTTGGCTAGAGTAACACCACGCACACCACTGGCATTTCGACCCATAGCGCGCACTGCATTTTCATTAAAGCGAATCGCTTTACCACTCTTAACGGCCATTAAAATGTCATCATTACCGGTAGTAAGCCTTGCTTCTAAAAGCATATCGCCTTCACGAACGGTAATGGCATTAATACCATTAGATCGTGGGCGCGAATAAGCTTCTAGACTAGTTTTCTTAATGATACCCTTTTGGGTCACCATCACGATGAAATTGGAATTAACATAGTCCTCATCCCTAAGGTCCTTGGTATTGATGAATGCACGGAGCTTATCATCTTGAGGAATGTTAATTAAGTTTTGGATAGCCCTTCCTTTACTGGCCTTGCTACCTTCTGGAACCTCATAAACCCGAAGCCAGAAACAGCGTCCCCATTCGGTAAAGAATAATAGGTAGTTATGGTTCGTGGCCACAAAAATATGCTCGACAAAATCGGCATCTCGGGTATTCACCCCTTTCTGGCCAACACCACCTCTACCCTGTTTACGGTATTCTGCTAGTGGTGTACGCTTGATATAGCCCGCATGCGAAATGGTAATCACCACTTCCTCATCTGGAATCATGTCCTCAATGGATAGTGTACCACCTGCATAATCAATATCCGTGCGGCGTTCATCACCGTATTTCTCTTTAACTTCTGTAAGCTCCTCTTTAATGATCTGCATACGCAGGTCTTCCTCATTAAGGATACGCTTTAAGTATTCGATGGTCTTTAATAACTCATCGTATTCTGCACGTAGCTTATCTTGCTCTAGTCCGGTTAACTGACGTAGACGCATGTCGACAATAGCACGGGCCTGAATTTCAGATAACTCGAATCGTTTTTCTAAACGATCACGTGCCTCATCTGGACTAGATGAAGAACGAATTATTTGAATTACCTCATCAATGTTATCCGAGGCAATGATTAATCCTTCTAAGATGTGCGCACGCTCTTCGGCTTTTCGTAATTCGTACTTGGTGCGACGAATAACCACCTCAACCCTATGCTCCACGAAATGCTCTACCATGTCGCGGATATTCAACTGCTCCGGACGTCCTTTTACAAGGGCAATATTATTAACGGAGAAGCTGGATTGCAGCTGAGTATACTTGTATAGCATATTGAGCACCACATTGGGCACTGCATCGCGCTTTAGATAGTATACGACCCGTAATCCTTTACGATCCGACTCATCCTTAATATCAGAGATGCCTTCAATCTTTTTGTCATTTACAAGGTCGGCAGTCTTTTTAATCATCTCTGCCTTATTCACCATGTAGGGAATCTCTGTAACGACAATGGCTTCACGACCTTTTACTTCCTGGATTTCGGCCTTACCACGCAAAACGATTCTACCTCGACCCGTCTCAAAGGCTTCTTTAACCCCATCGTATCCGTATATAATACCACCCGTTGGGAAATCTGGCGCTGTAATGTGCTGCATCATCTCTTCCACGGTAATATCGCGGTTGTCGATGTATGCATTAATGCCATTAATTGCCTCGGTAAGATTATGTGGAGGCATATTGGTAGCCATACCTACCGCTATACCAGAAGCACCGTTTACAATAAGATTAGGAATTCGAGTAGGAAGTACAACCGGCTCTTCAAGGGTATCATCAAAGTTTAATTGAGTATCTACCGTTTCCTTATCAATATCCGCTAACATCTCCTCAGATATCTTGCGGAGACGGGCTTCCGTATAACGCATTGCCGCGGGCGGATCGCCGTCGATAGAACCAAAGTTACCTTGTCCATCCACGAGCATATAGCGCAAACTCCATGGCTGCGCCATTCTTACCATAGTATCGTATACCGATGAATCTCCATGAGGGTGGAATTTACCGAGAACCTCACCTACGATACGAGCGGATTTCTTGTAAGATCGATTGGATAGTACGCCTAATTCGTACATTCCAAATAATACCCGGCGGTGCACCGGCTTTAAACCATCACGTACATCTGGTAGTGCCCTAGACACAATTACCGACATCGAATAATCGATGTAGGAAGACTTCATTTCTTCCTCAATGTTGATGGGTATGATACGTTCACCTGCAGCCATACTGTCAGTTGTTTAATTGTATTTTATGTAAAAGTCAAATATAACTTCTCTGAAGCCCTATTTGGGCCGCTAGCGCCTAATTTTACTCACAATTTCCGCTATTTGATGTTGATAAAAGTAAACCTTGGTAAAGCGATCTTGTTAATTAAAAACTACCTTTGATTATAAGGGGAGCTTTGGCACAGAATTAGCACCCGAATCACAAAGAATTTCCGAGGACAGATTTAAGATATGGATGAGAATTTTTCACCACGTGTAAAAGACGTGATCAGTTACAGTAAGGAGGAAGCCTTGCGTCTGGGACATGATTATATTGGTACCGAGCATCTAATGTTAGGCCTTATCCGTGAAGGTGAAGGCAGCGCCATTAAAATACTCGAAGACCTTGGTGTAGATGTTGCGGCGTTTCGGCGCCAGATTGAGGCGATAAGCGCGCCTAATGTAAGTGGTCAAATAAATGCCAAGAAGCATCTACCTCTAACGCGCCAGGCAGAGAAAGCTTTAAAAACCACTTTTCTAGAAGCCAAATTATTTGGCTCTAATACCATACGCACATCACATCTCTTATTGTGCATTTTACGAAATGATGATGACCCTGTGTCACGCATCCTACGCAAGTATGACATCGATTACGATAGTGTGAAAATGGAATATCAGTCTATGTTTGACAGTGAGTGGTCAAAGGATAAGGGACCACGAAGTGAAAGCTCCTACCGTGATGAGGACGACGAGTTTGCCAACAGCGGCAACGAAGGCAGTCGATTTAGTGGTAGCAGTAGCAAGGGAAAAACCGAAGGAAAAACCAAAACTCCGGTATTGGATAACTTTGGAAGGGATCTGACCAAAATGGCCGAGGAAGGTAAATTAGACCCTGTTGTAGGACGTGAAAAAGAAATCGAAAGAGTTTCTCAGATTTTATCTCGACGCAAGAAGAATAACCCTCTATTAATCGGTGACCCCGGAGTGGGTAAATCGGCTATTGCTGAGGGACTAGCCTTGCGTATCGTTAGACGAAAGGTATCTCGCGTCTTATTTGATAAACGCGTGGTTTCTCTTGACCTCGCTTCATTGGTAGCAGGGACCAAATACCGTGGTCAGTTCGAAGAGCGTATGAAGGCTTTAATGAATGAACTGGAAAAGAATGACGACATCATTTTGTTTATCGATGAGCTGCACACAATTGTTGGGGCAGGTGGAGCCACTGGCTCTTTAGATGCAAGCAATATGTTTAAACCCGCTCTAGCCAGAGGGGAGATTCAATGTATCGGTGCTACCACTTTGGATGAATACCGACAACATATAGAAAAGGACGGTGCTTTGGAGCGTCGCTTCCAAAAGGTAATGGTGGACCCGACCAACCTAGAGGAAACCCTGCAAATCTTAAATAATATTAAAGATCGTTACGAAGAGCATCATAATGTTAACTATACCGACGAAGCCCTAAAGGCTTGTGTGCAGTTAACCGCGCGTTATGTTACAGATCGTCACCTTCCGGATAAAGCAATTGATGCTTTAGATGAAGCAGGATCCCGCGTTCACATCACGAGTATCCATGTTCCTGAAGATATCATGGATTTGGAGAAAAAACTCGAAGAAATTCGCGACTTGAAAATTCAAGTAGTTAAAAAGCAAAAATACGAGGAAGCAGCTCGCCTGCGCGATGATGAAAAGAATCTTGAAAACCAATTGCAGGAGGCTCAGGTCCGCTGGGAAGAAGAGGTAAAGAAAAATCGCGAAACGGTAAGTGAAGAAAATGTGGCCGAGGTCGTTGCTATGATGACGGGGATTCCCGTGCAAAGGGTGGCTCAGCAAGAAAGCAAGCGCTTGTCTAGCATGGCGGAGGACATGAAAAAGGAAATCATCGGCCAGAGCGAAGCAGTAGATAAAATCGTAAAAGCGATTCAGCGTAACCGCGCAGGCTTAAAAGATCCGAAAAAGCCAATCGGCTCCTTCATTTTCTTAGGTCCAACCGGTGTTGGTAAAACCCAATTAGCCAAGGAATTAGCTCGCACTTTATTCGACAGTGAAGATAACCTCGTTCGCATCGACATGAGCGAATACATGGAAAAATTTGCGGTGTCTCGCTTGGTTGGGGCGCCTCCCGGATATGTGGGTTATGAAGAAGGCGGACAGTTAACCGAAAAGGTACGCCGCAAGCCTTATTCTGTGGTACTATTGGATGAGATTGAGAAAGCCCATCCCGATGTTTTCAACTTATTACTTCAGGCGCTTGATGATGGTCATATGACCGATAGCCTAGGACGTAAAGTGGATTTTAAGAATACCATCATTATCATGACCTCGAATATTGGCACCAGTCGATTGAAGGATTTCGGTACTGGCGTTGGCTTTGGAACCGGAGCTCGGAAGCAAGGGAAAGGTGATTTGGAAAAAGGGGTTATCGAGACTGCTTTGAAACGCGCCTTTGCTCCAGAATTCTTGAATAGAATTGATGATGTAATTCTGTTCAACAGTCTATCCAAAGAGAACATTGTTAAGATTATTGATATCGAGTTGCGAAAGCTCTATTTGCGAATCAATGAGCTTGGTTATGAGGTACAGATGTCGGAAGAGGCCAAACTTTACATTGCGGATAAAGGCTTTGATGAAAAGTACGGCGCCCGGCCATTAGCGAGAGCCATTCAGAAATACGTTGAAGATCCTCTTGCGGAGCAAATTATCAATTCCGAAATTGAAGAAGGCGACACCATAATTATCGAACTCGAGAAAAATAAAGAGGATGAAAAAATTGTAGTGTCAGTCAATAAGAAGACTGCAACTTCAGAAGAATAAGTTTACGAGCATAAATCAAAAAAGCCCCTATTTTGGGGCTTTTTTTTGGCAATTATCCTAGTCATTTGTCTAAGAATTGCCACTTTACTAAAAGCTAGTGTGAAAATTAAGACCAAAGTAAAACAGACTGCTTTTGGTAGAGCTTTAGTAAAAAAATATAAGATTTGTTACCGCAGATTTTAATTAGTGCTCAATAGGAATAAATGAAAAAGGGGAATTTCTCCCCCTTTTTACTTATCTCTGATTATTCAGAAACCATTCCTCATATCTTTTGATTTTTAACCAACCATTCTAACTTTAGTTAAGTCTGAAATAGTATTGGTATTTTGGTTCAATCCTGCTTTTATGGCAAGTTGAAAGAATCTTTTCCAATCAACCCTCAATTCATTTGACATTTTAAGATGATTATAGATTGAATACCTTGGGGCTCTAAGATTTGTCGAATAGGATTTGCTTTTAAAGCAGGGAAATATCCTTGTAAAGCATTGCTTCTCCTTTTCGGTGGGCTTCAGGCCAATCGGGAATAGTTTCTAAGGGAACCGCCTGAAGATTTTCTATTTCCAGACTAATTCCTTCAGCGCACCATTCAAATAGATTATTAGTTATTCCTTCCTCTAATAAGTAATCAAAAATATAAGCTCGATCCGCTCCAACGAATTGACCAATCTTGGAAAGGGCATCATTAATAACATCTGACTCCTTATCCGTCTCAATATCAATTAATTTACTAGCTAAGTTTAAGAGTGTATCCTGAAACTCTGTCCGATACTCGAGTTGCGCTTGTAACTTTTTAATATTGCTAATATTGTGATGGATTCCGAGTGAGCCAATAACATTTCCTTCGTAATCCTTTAAAGGTGTACCCGAGATAAGAAACCATAACCGCTCTCCCCATTTGGAACGAATGGGAAGTTCATAAGCACTAGATTTATCCTCAGTTCGCAAAGCTGCAGTTTGTTCGAGCAATGCTTTATGATACGCTATGTCTTCGTCATTCAAAAAAACCTCACGTGCATTCTTTCCTATGACTTCCTTTAAGGTGTAACCAGTAGCATTTAAAAAAGGATCATTCGCAAACAGTATCGTCTCATCATTATCGACTTCCATTAAGCCTAAGTCGATATTCTCCATGGCTTCTCGGTATTTTTTCTCCGATTCCTTAATAGCCATTTCGCTTAAACTCCGAATGGTTACGTCTCTGTACAGCCACATATGGCCTGCTTACTGATTTTCTTCTAAGAAAATAGGAACATAATCGCGCTCAAATACACGTTCGTCAATGAGCTCAAGTCGCACGCCACTGTGATTGACCTGGTTTCTAAGATCCTTATCGATTCCGTCTAAAAAGCCGCTAGGGTCCGAAAATAAGTCTTTTGATTGTTCAGCTGCTGCAGCGCAATCCATTCCAACTAATTCATTAGGAGGAGCTGGTATTCCGAAATAATCGCAAAACTTTTGATTGGCTTATTGAAGTTTCCGATCGGCATCTTCCACTAAAATAGCTGCATCCATATTATTTACGAGAGCCAATAATTGAAAATCACTAATCTTCAAGCGCTCTTTGGTTGCTCTTTGTTCCGTTATCTCTCGTGCCACTCCTAAAAGCTCAATGAGCTCGCCATCTTCAAATACCAATTCAATACTTTGTCCTACCCATCTTACTTGTCCATCTAGAGTTGGAATGGGAAATTCAAAATACGTTGAGTCTTGACTTTCTTTTATCTGTTTCCCGTAAAAGTCGAGAATGGGTTGATGAAAGTCTTCCCGAACAAAATCAAGAAAATGACGACCTAGAATGACATCAGGACTACCGCCTAAAAATTCGGCTGCCTTTTTGTTGATGTACCGGTATCTTCCATCAGGAGAAATCCGGTAGATCATGTCTATACCTGGGCTAAGACTTTGACTCATTATCTGATTTGTGGCTCTAATTTAAAGAATGAGCACTATATATTTGGACAATTCTTCAATTGCTTTGAAATTTTAATGAACAGCTTTTCTAAATCCATAGGCCTTCGGTTTTCCATTCTTGCCAGTGGCCCACTTATCTTTAGCTTTTGTGCTTTAATGATGCCATTAGAATTAATGCAAGCCCAGGTCATTGGAACTTTAGCATGGATGTTAATATGGTGGATGAGTAACCTAATCCCTTTAGGGGTCACTGCTCTCTTACCTTTGATTCTATTTCCAATCCTAGGCATTTTGGAACCAAAAGCTGTTGGTGCATTGTATGGCCATCCCATTATATTTTTATTCTTAGGTGGCTTTGCTTTAGGCCTAGCCATTGAAAAATGGAATTTACACCGAAGAATTGCACTAAACATTTTAAAGATTAGCGGTACTGGCCTTCCCAAAATTTTAATGGGTACTATGACGGCGACGGCCTTACTTAGTATGTGGATCTCCAATACCGCCACTACTGTAATGATGCTTCCGATTGGTCTTAGCCTATACCATCTTATATCCGAAAAGATGAGCGATGAAAAAGCGAGCAGGAACTTCGCCATTGCATTGATGCTTGGGATTGCCTATTCTGCCAATATCGGTGGCATGAGCACTTTGATTGGAACACCCCCTAATTTAGTATTAGCTAGTTTTAGCAGCGGAAGCTTAGAAATAGACTTGGCCTTTGCGGACTGGCTTTTTTTCGCCCTTCCCTTATGTCTTTTGTTACTGATCTTATTGTGGTTTCTTCTGACCAAAGTTCTTTTGAAACCTAAATTTGAACTCGATGGAATTAAAGACTTAATAAACAAAGAGTTAAAAGGGCTAGGACGTATGTCAATGGCCGAGAAAAGAACCGCCGGGGTTTTAGCATTTATGGCTATTTCGTGGATTCTGAGAGCCCAGATCAATCAAATTGGTGGCTGGGAAAGACTAAGCGACACCATAATCGCAATCTCGGGTATGATTCTATTGTTTATTGTACCCGCTAATGGAAAAGCGAATAAAGCTCTACTTGGGCAAAAAGACTTAGGGAAGTTACCCTGGAATATAATCTTACTTTTTGGGGGTGGTTTATCCTTAGCGAAGGCCTTAGAAGTTTCTAAGTTGGTGGAAACGGCTGCCCATTTTATTCTTGAAAGTGGTTGGCAGCATCAACTCATCATTATTCTATTAATAACCGCCTTCTCTATTTTCTTAACCGAGGTGATGAGTAATGTTGCTTTGGTTTCAGTCTTTATCCCCGTAAGCTTTATTATTGCTCGCGCTTTAGGTATTGCAGAGCTTGGCTTGGCCATCCCCTTAACTTTAGGAGCGAGCTGTGCCTTTATGTTTCCCATTGCCACTCCTCCAAACGCCATTGTTTACAGCAGCGGATTATTAAAAACGAAAGACATGGCTCGCATGGGCTTTGCCTTAAACTTAATTAGCCTAATTCTGATTGGCCTATACAGCTACTGGCTGGTTCCTTATTTTTTTAATTAGATGGACCAAGTTGAACTACCCAGATACCTCTTAACTGATTGGCAGAATAGGATATCGCCTGATCATTAGGGTATAGCTCTTTTACTTGATTATAAAATTCTGGATCTAAATCCTTACCCAAGCGCCCATGGCATTGCAAACACATGGCATTGGTTAGAATGGGATAATATGCCATAGATTGGCCCTCCATCTCTTTTAATTTTCCTTTTGGCTGATTTCCAACGGCTAAGTCCTTGCGAAAGGATTCAAGAATTTCCAATTCCATTTCATTGGCTTGATTAGCTGGATTCCGTGCTTTATCACTTCGTCTTGCAATCGAGTAGCCAAGGTAATCGGACATACTATCGGTTAGGTCAATGGCTTTCAGATTACAAAAGCTCAAGGCATAATACTTCCCGCTGTCTTGCAATGCACCCATCAGGTTCTTACCCAGCACTTTTTTAGTGGCCATAGCCAGCTTTTTACCTTTGGCGATTGGCCCTTCCTCTGATTCCAAATGTTTTGGTTTGGGCTGTTCCTTATGATATAAATACGTGGCTATTTCCTCCAGCTTTCCTTCAGGATAACTAAGCGGAGGCATTAAGCCAAACTTTTCTACAGCCCCCTGCATTAAGGCATGATCTTTCTGTGGATGTTTTAAGAAATCGCTCATAGCAGAAACGAACTGTTCTTCCGACTCGTATTCATTTAGGTAATGCTTGCGTATTGCGTAAAAAGGAGGTGCTAAGCGTTCATACTCCCCTGCTGTTTCAGAATGACAACTGATGCAATTATTTTTCAGATAGGTTTTAGTAGCGGAGAACTTCAGCTGCTCCTTTTTTAGATTCGCTTTAGATTCACCAGGACTATCGCAAGAAAATGCGATAACAAGCATTACTAAACTAATTGCTAAAACTTTAGATTTCATAAGCCCAAATTGAATAACAAAAGTCCCTTTTAGAAAGGATATGGTTCGTGCTTCAAGTTACAATGATTTACTTTGAACTTCGAAATGTAATTAAGGATAAGGCTTTATAATTTATGTACGACATTCTAATTATTGGTGCTGGTCCAATTGGTATGGCCTGCGGTATTGAGGCTCAGAATAAAGGACTTTCCTACCTGGTAATTGACAAAGGGTATTTGGTAAATAGTCTTTACCATTATCCACAGAGTATGACCTTCTTCTCCACCTCAGACAAGCTCGAAATTGGCGGCATTCCTTTCATTTCTCAAAACACAAAGCCTACCCGTTCAGAGGCGTTGGAATACTACCGAAAAGTAGCCATGCACCATCAGCTAAATTTGAATTTACACGAGCAATTTCAAGGAGCCAAGAAGATTGATGAAACCTACTTTGAGGTAGAGACTAGTAAAGACCACTATACTTGTAAACACCTCATTTTGGCCACAGGATTTTACGACCTAATTAATCCCTTAAATGTAGCGGGGGAAGAACTGCCAAAGGTTGATCACTATTACAAAGACCCGCATCCCTATTTCAATCTTCGCGTTGCCGTTGTAGGAGCAGCAAATTCTGCTGTAGACGCGGCCTTGGAGCTTTACCGAAAGGGCGCTAGAGAAGTTAGCATGATTATCCGCGAAAGCGAAGTTTCGGAGCGAGTTAAGTATTGGGTTCGACCAGATATCATCAATCGGATTAAAGAAGGGAGCGTCAAAGCCTATTTTGAATCTGAAATCACCAAGATTGAGGAAGACTTCATAGAGTTTAAAAAGGCGGGTACACTAAATCGGATTGCCAATGATCGCGTCCTGGCCTTAACAGGCTACCGACCTGATTTTAAACTACTTGAAACATTAGGTGTTGAATTTTCGAAAGAAAGTAGCCGCAGGCCTATTTACCAGGAAGAAAGCATGGAGTCGACCGTCGAAAACCTATTTTTAGCAGGGGTAATCTGTGGCGGTTTGGAAACCAATAAATGGTTTATTGAGAATTCTCGCGTTCACGCGGAGCTCATCATCCAAGAAATCCTTAAGCGTCGGGCTTAAGGAGGTGAATCCCATCTTCCTTAATTTCAATTAGGCGCTTTTTGTAAAGGGTGCCGATCGCTTTTTTGAAAGTCTTTTTACTAATATTTAGCTCCGTCTTTATCGCCACAGGGTCGCTTTTATCATGCAAAGGAATAAAACCACCTCTGTCTTTTAAAGCTTCCAAGATACCCTGAGCACTTGGCTCCACATGGTCCATACCTTCGGCTTGTAAGATGAGATCCACCTTACCATCGGTTCGAAGCTTGCGTATATAGGCAGTCAATTTATCGCCTAATTCAATTTCTTGAAAAATTTCATTATGATAGAGCATACCTTGGAAACGTTGATTTACGGCTACTTTAAAACCAATGCTTGTTCGTTCTAAAACCGTAGCCTCTACCCTATCTTGTTCCTGTAAATCGTCTATCTCACGATCGAAGAAAAGTTCCAAACGGGTACTGGCAGTAACGCGCTCACTTAGTTCATCTATATATAGATAAACCGCATGTTTTTTACCTATTTCTAGCTCTTCTCGCATTTCACGGAGTGGAACTAAAACTTGCTTATCTAAACCCCAATCCATGAACACCCCAAAAGGTACACGCTCCTTTGCCTCGAGCGCGGCAAATTCTTTTACCTGAGCGAGAGGTAATTCCAGGCTCGCAATAAGACGTTCCTGAGAATCGCGGTAAATGAATACGTCGTAATCTTGCTTTAGCTTAATATCCTTAGATAAACGACTATTCGGAAGAAGCACTTCATTCCCCTCATCATCTACTAAATACAAGCCCTGAGGAGCAAATCGCTCCGCTCTTAACTTATTTATCCTTCCTAATTCCATCTTATTGCATTACTTGGGCCATTACATGATAACGAGGGTCATCAATATTCTCCTCAATCACTGCGGCCAATTTGGGTGAAGCTTTGATCATTATTTCTTGGCATTCTAGACTAAGGTGTCGGATTTTAACATCTTTACCAAGACTCTGATACTTCTCTACTAAGGTAAACAAAGCTTCTAAGGCAGAATGATCCGATACTCTAGATTCCATGAAATCGATAATAACCTTATCGGGATCATTGGCAGGATCGAACTTAGATTTAAAAGTTTGAATGCTTCCAAAAAATAAGGGACCCCAGATTTCATAAACCTTAGTTCCATCTTCCAAAATATGTTTTCTTGCTCGAATGCGTTTGGCACTTTCCCAAGCAAATACTAAGGCACTAAGAACAATACCTGAAGCCACGGCAATGGCCAGGTCGAAAATTACAGTCAAGGCCGAAACGGTAACTAATACAATCGCATCGCTTAATGGAATCTTATTCATGATGCGGAAACTGCTCCAAGCAAAGGTTCCAATAACCACCATAAACATAACACCCACTAATGCCGCAATTGGAACTCTTTCGATTAATGGTGCCGCGAATAAAATGAAGATCAGCAAGGTAATGGCCGCAACAATTCCAGATAATCGGGTTCTCCCCCCACCTTTAATATTGATAATGGATTGCCCAATCATGGCGCAACCTCCCATTCCTCCAAAAAGTCCAGTAACAATATTCGCGCCCCCTTGGGCCAAACATTCGCGATTAGAGCTACCGCGAGTTTCAGTTAATTCGTCAATTAGATTTAAAGTCATTAAAGACTCTATTAAACCAATAGCTGCTAGAATTATGGCATATGGACCAATAAAGATCAAAGTATCCCAGTTTAGCGGTACTTTTTCCCAAATAGCCCACTGAAACTCGGGTAATCCACCTTGGAGTCCAGATCCTCCTCCCTGGCGAATAAAGCTACCTACGGTAGCTACATCTAGACCGCCAAAGATAACAACTCCAGAAACCACAAGTATTGCTACTAAAGCCGCTGGAATCTTCTTATTTAAAGAAGGTAGGAAATGAATTAAAGCCATTGTTATTCCTACCAAGGCCACCATCCAAAGTAAAGGAGATCCGCTTAACCAAACTTTCTCACCTCCTACTCTTTCAGTAAACATGCCTAACTGTGAAAGAAAGATTACAATCGCTAAGCCATTTACAAAGCCCATCATTACCGGATGAGGAATAAGTCGAACAAATTTGCCGAGCTTTAATGCACCTACGAACATTTGAATAATTCCCATTAAAATGACGGTGGCAAATAAATAATACAAGCCTAACTGCTCTCCTTCCGCTCCCATTTCATTTCCTTCTGCAACAAGACTTACCATTACAACGGCTAAGGCTCCTGTTGCCCCTGAAATCATTCCAGGTCGACCTCCAAAAATTGCGGTGATTAAGCCAATCATATAAGCCGCATGTAAGCCCACTAATGGATCTACCCCAGCCACAAATGCGAAAGCTACTGCTTCAGGAACCAGAGCTAAGGCTACGGTTAAACCACTGAAGATATCATTACGGGCATTAGCGCCTTGCTTGCGAATTAATTCTTTCATACCAATTTTAAAGGGGCGCAAAAGTAGAGCTTTATTCCAAGGCCTAAAACTTGCTTGATTATTAATTGATTAAGAATTAATGGCAATTCGTCTTACCCCAGTATAGAATACAAGCAAATGGAAACGATACCTTTGTTTTATGAGCCAAGGAAAGCCAAAAGTTTATAGACTACAGCGTTTAGCGGAAGCTATACAAGGCTTATTCCAACGTGAATTGGGGGATCAATCTTTTTGGGTACGGGCTGAAATAGCTGAAATCAGCACCTCTTCTAGTGGCCATTCCTATTTAAGCTTGGTTGAAGAGCGCGATGGATACCGTTTAGCCAGTTTACAAGGGGTAATTTGGAAGGCGGATTATGAGATTCTAAAAAGCCAATTAAACAAGGATTTGCCCGGTCTCCTGCAAAGAGGTCAAGAATTGGTGTTTCGCGTTTTGGTTGATTATCACCCAGTTTACGGACTAAAGCTGATTATAAAGGAAATTGATTTGAGCTTTAGCCTTGGCGAGCTCGAAAAGCGCCGTCAGGCTAATCTTAAAAAGTTGGAAGCAAGCGGCCGAATTGAAGATAATCGCAAGATTCCAGAATCGCAGGTTTGGCAACGAATTGCTTTGATTAGCTCCAAAGAAGCTGCGGCTGTTAAGGACTTTATTCAACATCTCCAGGAAAATGAATTCGGTTTTCGCTTTAAAGTCGACCTTTTTCCTTCGAAGGTTCAAGGTAAAGAAGCCCCTTTATCGCTTATTAAAGCCTTACAATCCATACAGTATCATGAATACGATTGTATTGCTTTTGTGCGAGGAGGTGGCTCCAGTTTAGACTTAGACGCTTTTAATGATTTGGCTTTATGTTATGAAATTTTGAATTGTCCCATTCCAGTCCTATCTGGTATCGGACATGAAAGCGATTGGACTCTAGTCGATCGGGTTGCACACACCGCTCAAAAAACTCCTACTGCGGTAGCCGATCATCTATTGGACAAAATGGCTGCATTTGAACGTGAAATAGGAATGTTTTATCAAGCGTTAGCGCGTCATGCCAAAGACTCCTTGCATATAGAGTCCATTGCCTTAAAAGAATACGCTAATACATTAAAGAATCAGCCTCAGCATTTTTTAGAAACTCAACGAGGATTCATCCATCAAAATGCAAATGGATTAATTCGCGACCTCAGTAGTAAGCTTAAGGCCCAAAACCAGGACCTTGATAAAATGAGCGAAAGCTTAAAATTAAAACCTTTGCAATTGCTACAAGATCAATTAAGGCCCAAGCTAAGTCGTTTGCAAGAGCATATGGAACTTATTGCCAAACACCACTTCTTGCAGAGGCAAAGCGCCTTGGAAAACCTAAAAAGCACTCTAAGGCTTTTAGGGCCTGAACAGACCTTAAAAAGAGGCTTTTCCATTACCCGAAAAGATGGGGAAAGTCTTCGCTCTAGTGCATTACTTAAACTAGGTGATCTTTTGGAAACTCAGTTAGAACAAGGAATAATCATATCTCAGATAATTAAAATAAAAGAGGATGGCCCAAAAGGAGAATAGCTATGATGAGGCTTTTGCTGAACTGCAAAGCATCATGAACGATTTACAAGCAGATGACATTTCTGTAGATAACCTTAGTGCTAAAGTTAAACGTGCCTCTGAGCTTTTAAAATTTTGCCACACCAAGCTGCGTGACACGGAATTAGAGGTAAGCGAATTAATTAAAGATCTGGGCCTTTAGTCTTATCTATTACCTGATAGACTCTCGCAGCTAGGCTCTGTAAAAGACTTAATTTTGCCCCCATGGAAAGACCGATTGTTTATTATATCTATGATGTTCTATGTTCTTGGTGCTATGCTTTTAGCCCTGTAATGCACCAGTTTTATGAAGATCATAAGGACGAATTCGAATTCAGAGTTATGTCTGGCGGGATGGTATTGGGCGAACAAGAAGGACCTATTGGTGCTCTTCCGCAAGAAATTAAGGATGGCTTTAAGCGTGTTACTGAACTTAGCGGAAGGAACTTTGGGGATGCATTTTATGAAATGCTGGAGGAAGGAAGTGCTAAACTTAGTTCGCTTCCTGGAGCTTTGGCTATGGCTGCCTTCCGCACTTATCAACCCGATAACACCATCGCCTTTGCAAAACGCATGCAAGAGGCCATTTACTTAGAAGGTAATGAACCAACATCTGCTAAGACCTACGGCGATTGTGCCGAAGATTTTGGTATGAATAGTACGGACTTCATGAAATTAATGGTAGACAAAGAACGCTTGGAGCTTGTAAAGCAAGAGTTCCAAATTGTTAAAAACTGGGGGATTCAAGGTTTCCCTTCAGTAGTTTACCAAGAAAAAGATAAAGCCTTCTTTTTAGCTCGTGGTTATGTGAATCATGAGAACCTAGAAGCCAATTTACAGCAGATTAAAGAAAGAGTCTAGAAGAGAATTTATATCCTTATAGATCATAAAAAACCCCGAATCTGCTTAGATATCGGGGTTTTGGTTTATAAGGTATTTTAGACTTATTCAGCTTTTGGCATTGGCTCCTCTTCTTTCTTTTCTGCCGCAGTGCCGGAAGACAGGGGACGCTCGGTTACCAAATCCATCTCTTCCACTAAATAATGTGCACCGCCTAATTTGTCTATAATGAATAATACATAACGTAGGTCAACCATCACGTTTCGGCAAATGCTGGCATCAAAATACATATCACTCATTACTCCATCCCAGGCGCGGTCGAAATTAAGTCCAATTAACTCACCCTTGGAGTTAAGGACTGGAGAGCCCGAATTTCCTCCAGTAGTGTGATTTGTTGCCACAAAGCAAACAGGCATTCTCCCTTTGGCATCCGCATAAGGCCCAAAGTCCTCGGCCTCGTACAATTCAAGTAATTTTTGGGGTAAATCAAATTCATAGTCGCCAGGAATGTACTTTTCCATAACACCATTCAAAAAGGTTTGGTGTGAATATTCAACGGCATCGCGCGCTTCATAACCTTTAACCTGTCCATAGGCTACGCGCAAGGTAGAATTAGCATCAGGGTAAAAAGGCTTATCAGGGAAGGCGATAGGTAAAGCCGCTACATATTCTGCCTGCTTCTTTTTAATCTCAACCTCATAATCCCTAAGTCCTGCAGCGATTACCTGAAAATAGTGTTCGTACATAGCTTTGGAAAGTTGATATAAATCCGACTTGGCAATTTTTTTAGCCATCTTTTTAGGATTGTTCACAATGGCTTCATCAAAACCTTCATGTAGAAAAAGAGCGTCTTCAAAAAACTCTGTTACCTCTTCTGCTCTACTTTCCGCATCGGCAGCTTTAAGTTCCGCTATATTCGCGGGAATATTCGTTGATACGGCATCGAGATACATCGGTAGTATGTCCTTCGCCACTTGAAGGTCCAATTCGTACTCATAATCCTTCATAAAAGCATTGTAACGATTGGCCAACTGCTGAGCGGTTTTTTGAAGTGCTTCCTCATCATCACCTTCGGCAGCGGCGATTAAAGCTCCAAATCCTAATGCATAACGGAAAGATTCTATTCCAAAATAACCTACTTCAATGTAGTGGAAACGCTCCATATTTAAAGGCATCCGCTGCTCATATAAATCGACTAGCTCTGCCACCAGGTTTTCCTTTCCTTTTAATTTCGGGTTTCCAGCACAGGCTTTTACAAATGCTTCTTCTTCAGCCTGAAGGTTTTCAATGGCATGGGTGCGCGCCACACCTAATATTTCGCCTTTCCAACGTTTCCAACTATTGCTAATACGAGCATACTTACTAGCATAACGCAACCGGGTGACTTCATTTATGCGCATTTTGGCATCAAGAACACTCAAAATCTTATCACGAACAGCGATGCGTGCAGGATTATAGACCTCGACGGTATTTTTAACTTCAGCTGCCGGTAAGTACTGTTGAGTACTACCTGGGAAACCGTAAACCATAGTGAAGTCACCTTCCTCAACGCCAGCAATATTAACTTTTAAGTGTTGGGCGGGTTGGTATGGTACGTTTTCCTCTGCATAATTGGCAGGTTGGTTTTCGGGATTGGCGTAAACTCTAAAAACCGAGAAGTCCCCTGTATGCCGCGGCCAAACCCAATTATCGGTATCGGCACCATACTTTCCAATGCTACTTGGGGGTGCACCTACCAAACGTACGTCATTAAAGATTTTCTTAACGATAAGGATGTATTGATTGCCATAAAAGAAGTCCTTTACTTCATAGTCTAGAGACGGATTCAATTCTTTTTCCTTAGCCAGAATACTCTTAATATTTACTTGAATAATAGAATCCCTTTTTGCATCGGACTGGCTTTGAGTAGTGCCTTCTAAAACTTGATTACTTACATCTTCCAAACGATCTACTATCGCTGCATAAAGACCCGGATTGGGCTTTTCGTCGGCTAGGGACTTGGCCCAAAAACCATCCTTCAAATAATTATTCTCAAGCGTAGAGTGCTTTTGAATTTGACTATAGCCGCAATGATGGTTCGTAAGCAATAAACCTTTAGAAGAAATTAATTCGGCGGTACATCCCCCATTAAAATGAACCACAGCATCTTTTAGCGAACTTTGATTGACGCTGTAAATATCCTCTGCACTAATCTGAAGGCCCATACGCTGCATTTCATCGTAATTGAGCTGGGCGATTAGTTGAGGCAGCCACATGCCTTCTTTAGCGGTAGAAATCAAGCTTAGGCTTAGTGCCAGAGCTAATACAAATATCTTTCTCATGCGAATTATTTTGTGAGGTTCACAAATGTAAGACCTAGAATTTGGGATTACCTAATACCTAACAAAAAAGGCCACCCTTACGGATGGCCTTTTTATTAAAATCGCTTCATATTTAGAAGAACTTGCGGCGGTTATCAACCACATTAGCGGAGTTCTTTAGAGACTCTAATACTTTAGTAGCAGCCTCATTAGCAATATTCGTTTCAATACGAATTTGCTCAGACTCATAAGACTGTAATTCTGCAGCAGGATTTCTAGAAGAAACCTTTATTACATAAACACCACGGTCGCCAACGATAGGTCCTTCCATACTGCCAATTTCCAAGCTCGAAGCACGGCCGATTACCTTAGGTTCAGAGCCATATCCAGTTAAATTGGCTGTCGCAAAATTCATTCCTTGGTTTTTGACATTTACACCTAAAGCACTTGCAATGCCGTCCATTTCGGTATTCGCTTCCATAGCAGCCTGAATGGTTTCCTTAATTTGAGCGGCTTTCTTTTCATTTAGAACAGCTTCTCTAATATCATCCTCTATCATGGCTAAAGGAGCCACACCTTCTGGGCTTACTCCTGTTAATTGAACCACAACAAAAGCATTGTTATCTTGATTGAATAATTGAATACCACCTAATTCGGTTTCTTCATTGTACATCCAACGAACAATTTCGCGGTTATTACCAATACCTAATATAGATTCTTGCATTGGAGTGATATCTGCCGCTGGGCGAGGACTATAACCACTGTTGATCGCACTTGTAGCGAAATCGGTGGTATCATTAGCCTTGGCAGCAAAGTTGCTAGCTAAATCGTAAATACTATCGCGCGTCGCATCAGAAGCTTCAATAACGCGGGCAATCTTAACCAATTTTAGAGCTTTATTCTCCCCTTTCTGGGCTTGAATATGAATGATGTGAATTCCAAACTGGCTGTAAGCCATACCAATAGTACCTTCTTTTTTATAGAAGCTAAAGTCGTTAAAAGCTGGTACCATAGCGCCTGGCTTGAACCATCCTAAACCACCGCCTACAGATCCAGAACCGGCATCATCACTCAATTCTTTAGCAATACTACCAAATTGAGTAGAATCCTCTTGCAATACAGCTAACAGTGAATCAGCAAGAATTTTAGCATCCTGAGGTGCGCGATTTGATTGAGATTGACCATTGGCCGCACCTTGATAGCTAATTAAAATATGACGTGCCTTAACCGAATCAGGCTTATTAATGACTTCGCTAATCTTACTTAAGACATAGGCTCCGTTTTCCTCGTATGGACCATGAATGTAACCTTGCTCTTGTTCCATTAAAATAGAATCGAGTGGAGCGGTTAACTCTTCCTTTGTGTAATAACTTGCCGTTACCGGTAAATCAGAACGACCTACCGCGTAGGTTGAATCATCTTCTGTGTTGTAGAAAGACGGTAATGTATCCGATTTACCTCTAGATGTTACTATTTCTTCGCTTAAATAAGATTTAAGCTCTTCCTTTAAGGCATTACGGTCCTTGGCGGAAGCTTCAACATTAAAGCTTACAAAAGCTATGCTTCTGCTTTCCTCCGATTTGTATTCGTCTTTATGCTCGCTGTAATAGCGCTTCACTTCCGAATCATCAACACTTATGGTAGAGTCTGTAATACTGCTAAACTCAAGTCCTAAATATTGTAGGGTGGTAAGCTCGTTACGGCGTTTGTAGTCCGACTGGGCAAGAGCGCTCGGCATGTAAATACCTTTTCGAACAGCGTATAAATACTTATTACGTAATGCGTCCTCGCGCGTACCATTCTCAAAATTGATCCACTGCTCGTATGCTGCAGCAGCTTGAGGATCGTTCGCCACGTTCTGCTTGATTTGCGTAATATAGTTACGCACTGCTGCTGGACTGAATTGACCGGTTACTTGGTCTTTAAAACCCGCTTGGCTGCGAACTTGTGGATTGGCAATAATGCGACGAAAAAGTTCATCATTATTAACTGCAAGTCCCAGTTTATCATAATTACCTTCCAAAAGGACTTCCTCTTGGAACTCACGCCACATTTGGTCGGAAAGAACAGTGCGAGAAATACCAGCAAACTGCTGAGGATTTTGACGTTGCAACAAAGTTTGGCGCTGATCCATGCGCTGCGTAAACTCGCGCACTTCTATTTCAACACCATTTACTTCACCAACAATATTGATATCTCCGCGGAATACTGAATTTCCTGAACTAAATAAGTCGGTAAGAATAAAGGCCAACATAGCCAAACCGATTACTATTAAAAGGAGTCCCGAACGTTGACGGATGCGCTCTAATGTAGCCATCTAATTAAAATGAGTTTATTTTAAGGCTGCGAATATACAATTGTTGCGCAAAAACTACCTATCACCACGAGGAATGAATTGAGCGGAAATGGGCTTTTTTTCACTAAACAGAAAAAATCGACCGCTTATCGAAAGATTATTCGAAATCCTATAATAATCATGTCCTTTGGTGAAGCTAAAAGGTAAAACCTATGGAAGCGCGACAAATAAAATTAGAAACGAACTTTATTCCAAAGCCTGAAGAACTTCAGGAAGAGCAGCGTTTGAAGGCCATCAAGAAGATTTTGGTAGGCAATCAGATTGAGCGTTTGGAAAGTCGTTTTGAAGGACTAAGCACGAAAGTGGACGAAAGTAATGGAATTATGATGGATTCCATGAATGAAATGAAGGAACAATTGCAATTCCTGCGATCAGAACTGAATTTAAAGGGCAAAAATGCTCCTAAATCGAGTTCCAGTGCAGCGGATAGCGGCCTTAGCAACTTGGAAAAGGCCTTGCAAAAATTGTCCGGTGTTAAGAAAGAAAGTAAATTAGCTTTCTCCGATCGTAAAACTGAATTAGAAAAAAGCTTGGAACCAATTAATAAAATGGAAAGTGATTTCCGCGAATCTGCAAGTCGAAAACCTGAAATTAGCGATCGTTACAGTTTAAATGACTTCCAGGAAAAATTAAGCTCCAAAATGAATACGGATAGTAATAAGTCTTTCGTAGAACAAAGACTTGCTGATTTGGAAGCTAAGATTAATCGCTTGTCTCCCCAAGCTTTAGATGAAGTTGAGGGCCGTCTTAGTCAGCGTCAAGATCGATTCGAAAATGAAACTCAAGATTTATTAGAGCGATTAGCGGGAAGAGTAAATGAGCGTTTTGATTTCGCTCAGAATGAAAGAGAAGCCTTAGAGCACCGTGTAAGTGCCATTCAGGATGTTTTAGAAAATGATATCCTAGGATTACTAAAAAGAGGCGGTGGTAGCGTTCAAGGATACAATATCGAACGCGTAAAAGCGGATTTGGAGCGTACAGTTAGAGAGCAGCAAATTAGAATGGAAGCTAAAATGGAAGCTTTCATGGATTTAAGTCAACGTCAAATGGGACGCAGCTATGAAGATCCAAAGAAACGTGCTTTACGCGAAACACTAAAAAAACTTAGCGACTTACTCGATGAGTAATAATCCAAATAGTTTGGAAATTCTAAAGGATCTCTTATTTCGCGAAGAACGCGCGAAACAGGCAGATACCGAAAAGGATCTAAATCGTCTTGAGGATGAAATTAAGATCCGTGAAAAGATGGAGCAAAATATTGAGCCAATTCTTGTGGATTGGTTTATGCGTTTCCGTCGGGAATTCCCAAAAGAATTTGGATATCTTTTTTATCAGACTCTAGAAAAAGAAATTTCGGAAAACCCCGATCGAATTCAAAATGTGATGTATCCCCTATTTGTTGATATGTTTGAGCAATACATGGGGGGATCGTCGCAAAGGCTTTTGGGATAAACTAGGATTTGGTCGCATCAACAAATTAAAAGACCCAACTACCCTCTATCGCGAGAAGGTACAATCACCTGAAGATGCATAAAAACCAAAGGTTAAGAAAGACAAGGTGGCCTTGTGCGACATTTTTGTTTTAGAAAATACCGCACGTAACTTACTGGGAATGCGTAGCAAGTTTAGTGGAAGCAGCAACCAAGAAGTTAGTTCACTAATGTTAGATACTGTGCGCAGAATGGTTGAAGACGCCGTCGTTCGCAATAAAACCCAGGCCTTAGATTGGGTAGACTTTAATGGCTACAAAATTTATCTGATCAACTTTAAACGCATTTCTGTCGCCTGTACCGTTAATGGTCAACCAGACGAAGATTATATGAATGGTTTAGAAGACCGCATAATGGACTTCGCCAAAGAATTCCTTCCAGATATGGATCAGGGCAATTTTGATTACAATACAGGTTTGTGCTCAAGACTTTTAAATCAACACTTCCCTGAAATTCCAAGCTAAGCGTGCAATTCGCCAAGGCTTTTCTCTTTACTTATCTTACTGATTAGAATACCGAATAGGAATGAGACCGCAAATGCTGGCCCCATTACATCGAGCTTTTCAAAATAAATCCCTATCCCATCCAGTCCTTGGACGTAAAATTTAAAGAAAGGTACCGCTAAAAAGCCTGCTACCATAGCCGCAATGGCTCCTTTCTGTTTAAATCCGCGCCAAAAAAGTGAAAGAATAATCATGGGACAAAAAGTGGCTGCAATTCCAGACCAACCAAAAATTGTAAACCAAAAAACCGTTCTACCTGGAACATTGATTGCCACCAACATTGCCACTCCCAGCGCAAGAAGGGCCATCCCTAAGGTTACATAAGAAGATAATTTCCCTAGCCTTTTAGAATTGATATCCGGATGTAAAATCTTTTGGTAAACATCTCTTGTGATGGCACTAGAGGCTACCACCAACAGTGAATCAATAGTAGACATGATGGCACTTAGAATGATAGCAATGTAAATAGCGATAATCACAGCTGGAAAAGTAGCCTTTAATAAAACCATTAAACTGTCCTCTCCTGCTAAGCCAAGCACAGACTCTGGATCTTGACCCATCTCCGTAAAGAAATAACGAGCCAAAATACCAATGCTAACTGCCGCCGCATCGCTAATAAGGGTAAATAAGATTGCTACCCATCGACCCTTATCAATTTCCTTGGTATTACGAACAGAAATAAAACGGACATAAACTTGAGGGGAACCTAAAAAGCCAAGGCCTATAAATGCAAAGCCCAGCATAGTCGCGACTTGCATCCAGGGATCATCAAATCCACCCCAAATATTGACCAAATTAGGATCAATCTGCTCAAGAGTTCCTAGGATTGGGCCATGATGATCAATTGCAAAGTAAGCCACAATCGGCAGGAGTACCAGGCCCAGGAACATAAGGGCTCCTTGAAAAAAGTCACTCCATACCACGGCTAAAAAACCTCCTGTAAAAATGTAGGCAACAACTATGAGAAAACCGGCTATGGCACCGAGGTAATAATTCACCCCCAGGAAAGCCTCAAATGCCTTTCCTGTGATGTCTATCTGCGCCGAAACGTAGATAATAACAAATGCGGATAAGCAAAAGGCAGCGATACTTCTTAACAAATGCCCTTTAGCCTTAAAATGGCTTTCAAGGAAGTCAGGGATGGTAATACTGTTGTACTTATCGGTTAAAATCTTAAACTTCTTAGCCATCCAAAACCAAGAAATTGCCACGCCTAAAACTTCACCAATAACCACCCAATAGGCGGATAAACCTGCCATGGCCCCCATGGCTGTTAAACCGAGTAAAAGCCAACCTGACTCTCCGGTAGCTCGCGCTGAAAAAGCTACTAACCAGTACCCTAGGGTTTTTCCCCCAACGTAGTAATCGTCCATGTCCTTTATTCTGCGGGAGGCTACTATGCCGATTCCAAATAGAATTATGAAGTAAAAACCAAGGACGATTAAATTGAGGGTCATTTGCTAGATTTTAGATGCGAAATTTTCCAATTCTTGGAAAAAGGTATCAATATCTGATTCATCATTACCCGCGTTTACGGTCACTAAACGAACGAACTCATCTCCTTGAAACCTTCCAAATCCAATCATCAATTCACCGTGCTCATATAGACCATTGCAAAGTTGATCAGCAGGAATGTTCTTATAGTTAAAGCAGATCCCAAGGGAATTCCCATAAGAATAAACGGTATAATCTGGATGATTAGAAACGTATTTTAACGCGTAATCGGCTAATTCAAACTGGCGATCTACCATTTCGCCCAAACCTTTACTTCCCACTGATTTCCAGAGTGTCCAGAATTTCAGCGCATCATTTCGGCGCCCACATTGGAGTGAAGTTTTTCCCAAATTATAATCATCCCCATCTGTTTGATAAAGGTAATCTGCATCATTCGCGAAACTATCGTAGAGGTACTTCTTCTCTTGTACTAAAATCAAGGAACAGGATAATGGAGTGCCTAGCATTTTATGAGCATTATAACTAAAACTATCTGCTCGTTCCGCACCTTTTATCAAGGTTTTGAATCTTTCACTAAAAATGACACTTCCACAATAGGCTCCATCTACATGAAACCACAGGTTGAATTTCTTTGCCGCATCTGCTAGGGCATCCATCGGGTCAAATGCTCCCATCACAGTGGTGCCTGCTGTACCAATAATCATGAAAGGTTGCAGACCGGCGTCTAGGTCTTCCCGAATGGCGAGCTCCAAAGCATTTGGATCCATTGCTCCAAATTTATCACTTGCTACATAGCGCACTTGATCCCGGCCAACACCCATAAAAGATGCGTTCTTAGGAATTGAGTAATGCGATTCTTTGGAAGTATATAAACAAAGTTTTCCGCTAAGACCTTCTGTACGGGCTGTTCCCTGCGCCTTATCGCGTGCCATTAGCATCGCCATAAAATTAGTCATTGAGCCACCCGGAGCAAAAGTGCCATCCGCCTTTTGAGGATAGCCTAGCAATTCAGCAGATTTATGGATGATTTCTTTTTCAACTCCAACCATCGGCCCCCCAACTTTGTAGGTGTACATGCTATTATTGAGCATTACCGCTAATAATTCACCCAAGGTTGCTCTGGAGTTTCGCCCGCCAAACAGCTGATTGAAAAACTTACGGCTCGCTGTTCGGGGGGTATTTAGCACTAACTGAGTCAGGGCTTCTTCAAAATCTTCCTCATTAGAACCTGTTTCTGAGAGGTTTATATCAATTTCCTCAAATAATCGTTTGGGGTCAATTGGCGTTAAGACAGGTTCTTCCTTCTCCGCTTTGAGAAGATTCTCGGCAATCGATCTAAAGAGATCGAGATCATTTTTCATAGTGCTTTTTTATACTAAAGCTCACAAAGGTAGCTTTTTCATTTTTTACAGAAATTAAGAGTTTTTGAATAAAAAATGACGTATTTTGTGTGAAATTCATCAAAAAAGCAGCGATTTTCTATGAAAATTGTCTTGTTTTTAGAAAACCAACAACATGGATTCTATAGATAGTGTGGAGGAGCTGGTCACGATTTTATCTCAAAGTCAGGCTAGTGAGTTTGTGAAAATTAGTGAAAAGTTAAACCTGAACGCCCCTGATTTCGAGGACTTTGCAAGCTGGAAAAAGGAAGGTTATACCCGAAATTGCATTGCTAAAGAAGATCATTACGAGTTACTTTTACTTTGCTGGGGTCCCCGTCAAAAAACACCCATTCATTGCCATAATGGTGAAGAATGTTGGGTTCTCAACTTAAAAGGGGATATTGAAGAAGTGCGTTACGATGAGAAAACACCTGATTCGGGAGAATTAGTAGAAGTATCCAAAGAGCGGTTTTCGAAAGGTGGACTCTCCTATATGAATGACGACATGGGTTTTCATGCCTTGGAGAATTTAAATGATAGCCGGGCCATGACCCTTCATCTCTATATGAATCCTATCGAATCTTGCCGAATATTTGATGAAGAAAAGCAAGAGTTTGTGCGTAAAAAGTTAGCCTACGACAGCGTGGCAAACTTAGAGCTAAAAAAGGTCTAGACCTTAACGCTGAAAATCGCCAACACCCCTTCTGCGCTGTAGTTTAAGGTCTTGAAGAATACTGGATTTCACCCTAATGGTAATTACATAGGACTGCTGAAATCCGAAGGGCACCCAAGTACAGGAAAGGTTCCAGCAATGCAGATCTCGATAGAAGTCGAAAGTAGTGAAAGTGAAATCATTGGCCTCTATATCGTAACCTGTTCTAAATCCTACTTTCCAACCCTGACTTAAATTAATATCACCTGATAAGTCCACGGACTGACGAATGGTAGGTTCACGTCCTCCAGGATTTGTATAGGATAAATTATAATTCAAATTGAGGGACCAAGGCACATCAAAATCAACATATCCTGGCAAACGGTAATAATCTATATCTCCTTCGGTTATGCCCATTGCCGAATTAGCTTGCTGCTTCGCCGCCTGATCTTCCTCTTCTTTCTTCTTATCCTTAGATCTTGCAAATTTTTTAGCGTCTAAACGGGCTCCCATAGTGAAACGTTGACTGGTAACACGAGCAAGTGGACCACCTCGGTCAATGCTAAACTCATTTACCCTTTGCTTTAATCCCTCATCATAATAGTAAGGATCAAAGGTTGTATTATAGTTGACATTTATTAAACCATTAAAAATGGATGAAGAGGCATTGACACGAATCGTACTTAATTGAAACTGTTCAGCTGCCAAATTGTAACTTCCATTAATGGAAAGCCGCTCTAGCAATTTTATCTTTTTCAAACCGGTCGAATCACTACGGTCTCTTACCTTCGCTTCCAAGGTATTTTGAATGCCAAAATTGATTGAACCAGACCTCCCTGAGGATGCAGATCCATAAACCCCTCTGCTAAACGAGTTCACTAAAGTGGTGTTTCCCAAAGAGTCGTTTTGAACTTCTTGATAATATCCCCAGAAATCATCGCTAAAGTCAGGTCTATAGCTAAGTCCAATATTCGGTGTTGCAACATGTCGCAGCGCTCTTAGAAAGCCATTATAGCGCCATAATCCATATAACTTGGTAGATAGGTTTGCTGAGGCACTAAAATCACGATTGGCGAAAAATCCATTCACTGTATCAACCACTACCGCGCGGTTAAGATCAGGATCATAGCCATATTCCAATTTATTCGGATACCAGCGCTCTGTGAAGTTTACACTTGGGTTGAACACGAAGTATTTGAAAACCTTGTAATTAGCTGCAATTGGAATGCTGTGCTGCATACCCATCCTGCTACTATCACTAAAAACCGACTCTGTGAAAATCGGCTTATCCATTCGAGTTTGAATTTGATTTTTTCCGTTTAGAGTGTAACTAATACCAATCTCCTCATACCATTTCTTCTTTCCGCTGATGCCTCCCTCCTTCTTAAAGGGAAAAAATCGTTGCACTGCGAAGTTTACGTTAGGTAAGGTTAAGGTTATATCCTTGGTTTGGTTATTCTGAGAATGGTTTAAGGCTACATTTAAGCTGTAAGGTTTATCAGCCCATCTTCTAGAAAAGCTAACACTCGAATTCAATCGGTTTTGTAAAACCTGATCTGGATTAATACTAGTTACTTGAAAAAACTGAGTTGTAGCAATGTTCACATTAGCAGAGAATCGATAAAAAGGATTCGCCTTTGGATCTTGATTATGACTCCAGCGGATACTAAAGTCCGAACGATTATCAAACGCTTGGGGCACAAACTGCTCAAATTCTTCCAATCCGTATCGAAGCAAATTGTACCTAACATTTAGGTTCCCATTAAACTTGTAGCGCTTTCGGTAGGCACTTGTGGCTTGTAATCCATAACCGCCCTTCGTATATACATCACCCGTTAAACTCAAATCAAAATAATCACTGGCGGCCCAGTAAAAACCACCGTTTTGGAGAAAATATCCTCGAAATTGAGAAGAACCATAGCTTGGAATAATAATTCCAGACTTTCTTTTGTCGGTAGTCGGAAAGAACCCAAATGGAACCATTAATGGAGTAGGAATATCAAATAGTTCTAAAAAGGCAAATTGAGTAACAACTTTTTCGCCCGGAATAACCTTAGCCTTAGGAGTTCGAATACTAAAATGTGGATGTTCGTGGCTACAAGTGGTATAAGAGGCATTCTTCACGAAAAAGGCCTGTCCATTGGTTTTCTTTACCTTCTCACCGTGTAAAAAACCTTCGCCTTCTTGGGTAATCACCTTATTGATGCGTGCTTTACCTGATTCAAAATTATAGCGCATTTCGTCGGCTCGATAGGTTTTACCCGCCTCCGAAAAAAGGGGCTTTTGTCTCATTTTACCGGTCGAATCGGCTAAGCCACTGGCATATATTTCAGATTTTTCAAATTCAATGCGAATGTAGCCCGCCTCTATCTTCATTCCGCCGTATTCAATTACAGCTCCATTGTACAGTTCAATGCTATTATTCTCCAGAGAACTGGGCATACTATCTAAGGCATTGTAAACAATATCGTAATCTAAAAAAGACTTTTGCGCTTTCTGAAGGGGCTTTAAACTATCGGCTGGAAGAAAGAGGCTATCGGCTAATTGAGCTTGACCACTATCATTAACTGCACTATCGGCCTTTGCTGTATTTCCATCGGTCTGTGCCAAAACAGACTGATTAAAGCCAACAAAGACCGTTAATAAAATGATTATCTGAAAGGTCGACCGACGCAATATGAATTTAACTTTGCTTGTTATGAAAATGGCACCTGCAAATTGCCGCCAAAACTAATCAAAAAACAGACCATTGAAGCTACAAACGATTCTAATCATCGCTTTATTCTACAGCTTTTGCGGTATTCTTAGTGCACAGGAAAATACTGATTTTGGTGGAATCCGCACCGTTATACTCGATGCTGGCCATGGCGGTCGCGATCCTGGAAACCTTGGAACTCGCCGCTACAAGACTGTTGAGCGCGATATTACCTTGCTAGTGACTCTCAAGCTAGGAGAGTATATCAAGGAGAATTTGCCTGATGTAAAAATAGTTTACACCCGTGATAATAATAAGTCGGTTACCCTTGAAAAAAGAGCGGAAATAGCCAATGAAGCCAAAGGTGATTTATTCGTAAGCATTCATTGTGATTCTTTTGATAATCCCAAAGTTAAAGGTTGTACTAGCATTGTTCTAGGACGTAACCACGATGATGAAAACCGGATTGCTTTACAGGAAAACTCGGCCATCTTATTGGAAGATGATTATCAAAATCGATACGAAGGCTTTGATCCTAATAATCCTGAATCAGCTATTGGGCTTAACCTTATGCAGCAAACCTACCTTAATGAAAGTATTGCATTTGCCTCTCTTGTTCAACAACAGTTTAGAGAACGAGTACAACGAAAAGACCGTGGTGTAAAACAGCAGCCTTTATACGTAACCAGTAGAACGGCAATGCCAGCGGTATTAATCGAATTAGGATTTTTAACCAATCCTTCGGAAGAAGATTTCTTAAACTCGGATCGAGGTCAATCTTATATGGCCTCAGCAATTTTTAGAGCAATACGGGACTTTAAGGCACAGCAGGATTTACTAGTAGCCGACGCCGTCAAGAACCAACAAGTAAATTCCAAAAGCCAGGAAACTAAAACCTCCGAAAAAGAGGAGCCTCAGGAAAGTCGACCTATAGTTAAGAAGAACGATAAGCCCGCTGAAAAGAAGCCCACTGCCGTTAAGCCTAAAGAAGAGACCCAACTCGTAAAGGCTGATGGCATTGAGTTTGCCGTTCAAATAGTAACCCTGAGCACCCGTAAAAAAGCCAGTGATGCGGTTTTTAAAGGTATTCCTGAAATTAGACTCATTGAAGAAGATGGCTTATTTAAGTACTATGCCTATCCCAGTAAAAGTTATCAAAACGCTAACCAAAAAGCTCAAGAGCTTCGAAGCAAAGGCTTTAAAGGAGCCTTTGTAATTGGACTTGACAATGGACGTAAAATCAGTGCCTCTGAAGCGCGCAAAAAGCTGCCATAATTTTTTAATCTTTGTTTTCTAAAATCCTATCTCTTGAAGGTATCACGAGAAATAAAAATCGGGTTTGTAACCCTGCTGTCGCTTTTCGGATTATACTATGGTATTAATTTCCTAAAAGGACAAGACTTATTTGAAAATAAGCGCATCTTTTATGCAGTTTACAAGAAAGTTGATGAGCTCAGCAAAGCACGCCCTGTAAACATCAATGGCTATAAAGTAGGTCAGGTGCAAGATATTCAATTTCATCCCGATGGAAGTGGAAGACTGATCGTTGCATTAAACATTACCAATGATATTATGATACCGAAAAATTCGGTAGCTAGGATTTACAGTTCGGATTTGATTGGCTCTAAGGCAGTAGAACTTGTAATGGGAGATTCAGAAGCGCCTGCGCAGCCAGGTGATACCCTTAAATCAACCATCGAATTATCTTTGACTGATGAAGTAAACGAACAAGTTAAACCTATTAAGGAAAAAGCTGAAAAACTTATCGGATCCATTGACACAGTAATGATACTCGCTTCCGGATTTTTGAATGAAAATACCAAGCGTAATTTCACTGAGACCTTTACCAACCTGCGCAGCACATTCGAAAAATTAAACAATACTGTTAATGCCTTGGACCGTGCGGTTTCTGGAGGTGATCACAATTTGGTGAGCAGTATTGAAGATGTGTCCAAAATTACCAGTACAATAGAGGATAATAGAGAAGAGCTAGACCGTACCTTTAAAAATCTGGCAGTGCTAAGTGACAGCCTTGCCGATGTTAATTTTAAACGGACCTTGCTTCATTTAGATTCTACACTTAGCAGCACCAATGCCGTTATGGCTAAGATCAACCAGGGAACCGGTACCGTTGGAGAATTAGTTAACGATAAAGAACTTTATCAAAACTTATTAAAAGCTACCAATCAGTTAAATCTTATCTTATTAGATTTGAAATACAATCCTAGTCGCTACGTGCAATTTTCTGTTTTTGGTGGCGGAAAGGAATACGATGAAGAAGAGATAATGGAGAAAGAAGCTGAGGCTGCCGCGAAGCGAGCAGATTCCGCAAATTCAAAATAAATCTATGGAACTACACTTCGGTATTCAGAATATCCTATTCCTTTTGGCAGTGGGTGTTGCGGCTTTTTTCTTTGCTCGCAACTTTGGTAAAGTATGGCGAAATATCCGTTTAGGGCGCCCCATAACTCGTAATGATCGAAAAGGTGATCGTTGGAAATTAATGGCAAAGGTTGCCTTAGGGCAAGGAAAAATGGTTCGCCGAAAAGCAGTAGCCGGATTTTTCCATATTATCATTTATGTTGGGTTCCTACTGATTAACATTGAAGTAGCCGAAATACTAATTGATGGTGTTTTAGGGACTCACCGAGTATTTATGCCAATATTGGGTCCTCTTTACGATACAGCAATTCATTTCTTTGAAATTCTAGCTGTACTTGTGCTTGTTGCCTGTATTATCTTCTTATGGCGAAGGAATGTACAAGTAGTAGATCGATTCAAAGAGCTCAAAGGATGGGCTAAAAAGGATGGTAACAATATTCTTTACATTGAAATTGTACTGATGACCGCCCTTCTCCTACTTGGTGCAGCTGAAGCGAATATCGAAGGAAATGGTGTAGACGGATGGATCATCAGCTCTCAGCTAGCTCCCATATTTCAAGGATTAGATCAGGGCAGCCTTCATCTTATAGAAAGAATCGCGTGGTGGTTTCATATTCTAGGCATTTTAGCCTTTTTAAACTACCTACCCTACTCGAAACATTTCCATATTATTATGGCCTTTCCAAACGTATGGCACAGCAAGTTAGAGCCTGCCGGTGCTTTTAGTAATATGGAAAGTGTTAAGAAAGAAGTTGAACTTATGATGGATCCCAATGCGGATCCTTTTGCAGCTCCCGCTGAAGGTGATCAAACTGAACCTTCTCGCTTTGGGGCCAAAGACGTATTAGATTTGCATCAAGTGCAATTAATGAACGCCTATTCCTGCACCGAATGTGGCCGTTGTACTGCTGCATGTCCTGCCAATCAAACAGGTAAAAAACTCTCACCTCGAAAAATAATGATGGATACGCGTGATCGCCTTGAGGAGGTAAGCGCTATCGTCGATAGTAAAGGAAAGTTTGAAGAGGATGGCAAATCCCTCCTTGATGACTACATCAGCCGAGAAGAATTATGGGCCTGTACGACCTGTAATGCTTGTGCGGATGCCTGTCCTGTAAATATTGATCCCATGTCCATCATTACAGAAATGCGCCGCTATTTAGTTATGGAAGAATCCGCGGCTAACCCAAGCTTAAATACCATGATGACCAATATTGAAAATAATGGGGCACCATGGGCTTACGCTCAGGCAGATCGCGCTAACTGGATAAATGAATAGTGATGAACAGCGAAAAGCATGTTCAACTTCAAGAAAAAGAAGTTGACGGTAAAAAATTGAGTCCCACCCTTCCGGATGGGATGAAAAACTATCTTATTGATATCGACGGGACCATTTGCGATGATATTCCAAACGAGGAGCCTGAACGAATGGCCACTGCCGAACACTTTCCCGACGCCCTTGAAACTTTAAATCGTTGGTATGAAGAAGGTCATATTATTTACTTCTTTACTTCACGAACTGAAGAGCACCGGGCTGTTACCGAAAAGTGGTTAAACGAAAAAGGGTTCAAATACCATGGTATGGTTATGGGTAAACCCCGTGGTGGCAATTATCATTGGATTGATAATCACTTAGTAAAAGCAACCCGCTACGAAGGTAAATTCACAGATTTGGTGAAAAGGGAAGTTAATATTGAAGTTTTTGAAAAATAACTTTTGGTACATATTGAGCCTTGGGCTGCTCCTTTCGTGTAGCCCTAATAACAGTCTTGACTTAAACCTAGGTCCGGAAATATTGAGCCTCAAACCCAATGGCAGTGCTACTAGTTTCGCCTCAAATTCTGGGGACACCATTAGCCTAGCTTTAATTCGAAACGATCATTCAGTCGAAGAGATCTCTGAAAAAGGGGAAATAGGAAATCTAGATTATGAGCTGCTGAAAGTTGAGACCAGATGGTATCAAACTCAGTCAGACACGCCTTACTATCAATTCAATTATAATTTTCGCACAAGCCTTTCCAATAATACTAAAGGTCAAGTGGACTATCTAAGCATAAGCTTCGAAGACTCCACCGGCCTAAAAGCAGAAAGTTTAGATATCATTTATAATGAGGAGGGCTTCCTGCTAGACCCTAATTTGCTTATCTATTACGACTCCTTAACTTTGGTCAATAAAGTATTTTACGAAGTCTTCAGTCCTTTGAATAGCGCTGCCGACTCCAAGCAATTTTTTTTCACCGGTCAACAAGGCATTGTAGGTTTTGTTAGTGGTGGTAATAGCAATGTAGTATTTGAACGAATCAACTGATGGAAGAAACATTGAAAGTCCCAACCATGGCAGAATTATCTGCCTCAAATAATTTACCTGAAGTATTATTTTGGGTAGGATGTGCGGGTAGCTTCGACGACCGTGCTAAGAAGATTACGAAAGCCTTCGTGAAGATTCTCAATAAAGCCAATGTTGATTTCGGGGTCTTGGGAACAGAAGAGTCTTGTACTGGTGATCCGGCGAAAAGGGCCGGCAATGAATTTCTATTCATGATGCAGGCCATGCAAAACATTGAAGTTATAAATGCTTACGAGGTAAAAAAGATTGTAACCACTTGCCCGCATTGTTTCAATACCCTTGCCAATGAATATCCCGAACTAGGCGGAAAATATGAAGTATTGCATCACACGCAGTTTATCAATCAACTATTGAAAGATGGTCGATTAAGCATTGAAGGTGGTTTTTTTAAAGGCAAAAAGATCACTTATCACGACCCCTGTTATTTAGGTAGAGCAAACGGCGTTTATGAAGCCCCTCGTGAGCTTATTCAAAAACTGGATGGCGAATTAGTGGAAATGCGCCGATGCAAAAGCAACGCTCTTTGCTGCGGTGCTGGTGGAGCTCAAATGTTTAAAGAACCCGAAGCTGGGAATAAAGACATAAACATTGAACGTACACAAGAAGCTCTTGAAACAAAACCTGATTACATTGCAGCGGCCTGTCCTTTCTGCAATACTATGATGACGGATGGCGTAAAGAACAGCGAACGTGAAGGAGATCTTCCCGTGCTGGATCTGGCCGAAATGATTATTCAAGCTGAAGATTTATAAAATGTATTTACCTTTTGAAGAATTAGATAGCCAAGCTAGAGTCTGGATTTTCCAAAGCACTAACTATCTTGAATTTGAAAAAGTAGAGCGCATTTCGGCTCGACTTATGAACTTTTTAACCGATTGGAAAGCACATGGCTATGACCTACAGGCTAGCTTTACTATAATCTACGAACGATTCATCGTAGTGGGTTTAGACGAGGCCTCCTATCAAGCTACTGGTTGCAGCATAGATAAGCTCACTCATCTTATTCAGAATCTAGAGCAAGAACTAAATATTTCCCTTTTAGATCGAACTCAAATAGCTTTCCGGGATCATAACGATTTAATTGAAATCGTGCATATGATGGATTTCCGTGCCGGCTTGGATAATGGAGACCTTGATGAAAATACCATCGTATTTAATAATCTGGTAACCTCCAAGGCCGAATTAAAACGCAAATGGGAAACGCCGGTTAGTGAAAGTTGGCACAAGCAATGGTTGCCGATAGCCTAGGTATCCGCCATTTTGATTTTCACTAATTGGGCGAAATCTTGAAAAATGAGATCCGCTCCTGCAATGATTTCTTTTCCAAACAAGTAGTCGTCCCCTAGCTTAAAATCAGAGACCTTCCCCCCTGCTTCTTGAACCAATAAAATTCCTGCGGCAACATCCCAAGGACTCAATCCATATTCAAAAAATCCATTAAAGCGACCAGCAGCTACATAGGCTAGATCGGTAGCCGCAGAACCGAGTCTTCTAACCCCTCGTGTTTGAGTGTATAATTCGGCTAGTAGTTTATTAAAATTTTGAAGTCGGTCGAAGTCGTAATAAGGAAAACCAGTAGCAATCAAACATTCACTCAGTTTAGTTTCTGAACGGACCTTTATGGCTTTACCGTTTAAATAGGCGCCTCCTCCGGCAATAGCTGAGAATAACTCCTTCTGCCCTAATTCGTATACCACCGCTACCTGCGGTTGATTTTTATGGTAAAGCGCCACACTTATAGCAAAAACAGGCAGGTCAAATAAGAAATTTGTGGTTCCGTCTAAAGGATCCACAATCCAATACCAGTCTTTCTGCACCTGACTAACAGTTTCTTCTTCTGTAATAAATCCCGCTTCCGGCAAAATATCTAATAAGCCCTTAACCAGTCTGCGTTCCGTTTCCTGGTCCACATAAGAAACTAGGCTATTTAGGCTTTTTACTTCGACTTCATCCTTTGCAACCTTTCGACGGTTCTCTAGAATAAACTCACCCGTCTTTAAGCAAAGGCCTTCTAAATTTTTAACTATTCTCTTTTTGTCCATTATGCTTTTTCTTGGGATCAATTATATCCATGCGATGCAGGACTTTAACATTATTACAATTCTTTTCAAGAAGAAGCAAATGGTCTCGAATCTCGTCTTTTGCCCTTAAAAAACACCTTTCAAATTCACGTCGGTTATGCCATTTAAAGTAGGCAATAAGCGTAATGGGCGTTTCCGCATGAAGCTCCGCCTCAATAAGCCCAGACTGAATTTCTGGGAAAGCGATGTACTGTGACCAATTATCGATGAACTCCTCTTTAAATATGGGGTTCAGCCGAAATTCGACTATAGATGCAAACATTGTTTAGGTTAAAACAGCTGGTGCTTCAAGGTAATCAAAACGTACCAAACCATCCTCATCTATAGACGATAATTTCACTCTAGCACTTACGTTCACTAGATCAGGGTTCCAAGTGGTTTTTACTTTTAAGTAATTTTTAGTGAAACCAGTAATGAAACCTGACTTAAAGTTATCTTCAAAAAGAACCTCTTGCTCGGAACCTAATTGAGACTCATAAAAAGCTCTACGTTTTTTGGCACTAAGGACGCGTAACATCTTACTGCGTCTTTTCCGTTCCGCATAGGGCACTTGCTCCTCCATCTCATCAGCTTCGGTATTGGGCCTACGACTGTAAGTGAAAACATGCAAGTAGCTTACATCGAGTGTGTTAATAAAATTGTAGGTTTCCAAGAAATCCTCCTCAGTTTCACCGGGGAATCCGCAAATGACATCTACCCCTATGGCGCAATGCGGCATTAATTCTTTAATTCGTGAAACCCTTTCTGCATAAAGTTCGCGCATGTAACGGCGTTTCATATTTTTAAGAATCTTATTCGATCCGCTTTGGAGAGGAATATGAAAATGAGGCACAAAACGCTTAGACTCAGCAACGAATTCAATGGTTTCATCTTTTAATAGGTTGGGCTCGATGGAAGAAATTCGGATACGATCTATGCCTTCAACCTGGTCGAGTGCTTGCACCAATTGTAAGAAGGTATGTTCATGACGTTTATTACCAAATTCTCCTTTGCCGTAATCGCCAATATTCACACCGGTTAAAACAATCTCCTTGGCCCCTTCTTCTACAATCATTTGGGCATTGGCAAGAACGTTCTCGAGACGGTCGGAACGGGAAATCCCTCGGGCAAGCGGAATAGTGCAATAGGTGCATTTATAGTCGCATCCATCTTGAACTTTTAAAAAAGCTCTGGTGCGGTCACCCATGGAATAGGCCCCTACATAAAAATCGGCTTCATTGATTTCGCAGGAATGAACTTCACCCTTATCACTTTTAGTGAGGCCATCTAAGTAGTCTGTAATTTTAAATTTTTCAGTAGCTCCTAAAACTAAATCCACTCCTTCGAAGCCTGCTATCTCATCTGGTTGCAATTGAGCATAGCAACCGACAACCACCACTAAACCTTCAGCATTAGCTTCCTGAGCTTTCTTAACCCAGTATTTACATTCTTTGTCTGCATTATGGGTAACGGAGCAAGTGTTAATGACATAAACATCCGCCGGCTCCGTAAAGTCAGTTTGCTCAAATCCATTGTTCTTAAAATCACGAGCAATGGTAGAGGTTTCTGAAAAATTCAATTTGCAACCTAAAGTGTGAAAGGCAACCTTTTTCCCATTCATTTCCATGCCGCAAAAGTATTAAATATTAGATGCTTAATGATATCAGTATTAGCTATTAGCAACTATGAAATCAGTGCATAAAAAAAGCGCGGACTAGCCGCGCTTTAAAGAGCACTGAAGTCTAATCAAAGACCTTTGGCGAAATTAACAATCTCCTCGTCAAGAGGGCTGGTACGACTACCTAGGTGCGCCACCCAATTGCCATTTTCATCCACTAAAAACTTATTGAAATTCCAACTTACTTTGGCGTCATCCACCCCATTTAACTCTGAGTCGGTTAACCAAGAATAAATAGGATGTTGATTATCTCCTTTCACATCTATTTTATCCATCATTGGAAAACTCACTCCGTAATTCTTTTGACAGAATGCTTTGATTTCCTCATTGGTACCTGGCTCCTGACCTAAAAACTGGTTACAAGGAAAACCGATGATTTCAAACTTATCTCCGCCATATTCCGCATACAGCTTCTGTAATTCTTCGTATTGAGGAGTAAATCCACACTTACTGGCCGTATTAACTACTAGAACTCTCTTTCCTTTTAACCTAGCCATGGTAAATTCGTCTCCATTTATATCCTTCGCATTATAATCGTAGAAAGATTTACTAGGTTTTTCCGCATTGTAAGCTAAACGCGCAGTATTCGAGTTGGAAACCGCTGGACTTTGATTACAAGAACTTAATCCTAAAAGGGCCACAAGTACAAAAGCAATATTTTTCATCGTTGAATTTTTAAAGAGAACATTCAAATTTATAAAAGGTTTGTGTTGCATAGAATTAACTGTTGGCTGTCTTACCTTTGCCCCATGCAGGTAGTCCTTGATATCATTAAATTAAATTTCCGATTGGAATGGTCCGCAAGGCAATCCTATTTCTCCCTTTTAATCTACATTCTCTCAACCGTTTATCTATCCAATTTGGTTTTTCAGGAAAACATTTCCATTGAGAGCTGGAATGCTTTTTTCTGGGTGATCTTTCTTTTTGCTGCGGTACAAGCCGCTTATCGTAGTTTTTATTTTGAAGCGGACCGACGCTTCTTACTTTATTTTGGCTTGCTTAGACCCGAATCTCTAATCCTTGGGAAAATCCTCTACAACTTTATATATCTCAGCTTATTAGGCCTCTTTACAAGCTTGGCATTTGGACTTTTAATGGGTTTCCCAATGACTAATCCAGAAGCCTTCTTTCTAGTTCTTGTTGTGGCCTCACTTGGTTTTAGTGCTATTCTTACTTTGGTGGCAGGTATAGCTGCAAAAGCGGGTGCAAATCCTGCCCTACCCGCTATTTTAAGCATCCCCCTTTTATATCCCCAAATACTCACACTCAGCAAATTAAGTCTGCGCAGTTTAAGCGGCTTTAGCTGGGAGGTAAACGCTCCCTTATTAATAGTTTTAGCCTTACTGGCATTGGTTTCGCTTCTATTATCCTACCTCTTATTTCCTTACCTTTGGCGCGATTAAAATTCCCTATGAAAGGCATTTGGTGGAAACTTCTCGGACCCCTTCTCATTCTATATTCAATTATAATGGGACTCTATGGCCCGGTTCCTAGATTACCCATATTAAATGAGACAATCCGAGTATTATATTATCATGTACCCATGTGGTTTTCAATGATAGCCATGATGCTAGCAAGCTTAATTTACAGTATCCAAGCTCTAGGTGAAAAAAAGGGTGCCGACTTAAAAGCATTTGAATTTGCAAGAACTGGTTTTCTATTGGCGAGTTTAGGCTTACTTACAGGGATGGTTTGGGCAAGGTTTACATGGGGAGCCTTTTGGGTAAACGATCCAAAACTGAATGGAACTGCAGTAACCATGCTCATTTACTTGGCCTATTTTGTGCTGCGTACTTCTGTTGAAGATGCGCAGAAAAAGGCCCGATTAGCAGGAGTTTACAACATCTTTGCCTTTGTAATGATGATTGTATTTATTGGCATATTGCCGAGAATGACGGATAGCTTACACCCCGGAAATGGCGGAAACCCAGGCTTTAATCAATACGATTTAGATTCTAACATGCGACCTATTTTTTATTCGGCAGTAATGGGTTGGATATTGATAGGATTGTGGATTTCACAACTTCGAATTCGATATAAAAAACTAAGCAATGCATAAGCTTACTAAATTTCTATACCTCTCACTTTTAAGTCTTTTGACCTTAAGTGCAAAAGCCCAAATGCCTGAAGTTGAAATGGCGGACACTTTGAGAGAGAATGGTAAAATATTTGTGGTAATTACAATAATTTCTATCATCTTCTTGGGGATAGCAGCCTACCTGATTCACCTCGATCGGAAGATTAGTAAATTGGAAAAAGAGTAATAAGCATGAAAAAAACGCATATCGCTATTATTATCGTAATAGCCCTTGCCATTGGCGCTATCATCACTACTATTAACGACGCCTCGACTTACGTTGGCTTCGATAAAGCTTCGGAAGTTCCGGGAACAAAATATACGGTAATTGGCTATTTGGATAAAGAAGCCGAAATGGATTACAATGCTAAGGCTAATCGTTTCGTTTTTACCGCCGTGGATAAAGAAGGCGTAAAATCTAAAGTCTTTTACAACCAACCAAAGCCGCAAGACTTTGAGCGTAGCGAAGAAATAACCATGAAGGGATTTGCTACCGATTCTGCGTTTATAGCCGAAGAAATTTTAATGAAGTGTCCGAGCAAATACAACGAGCAGAACGAAATCGCAGGATACGAAACCTATCAAGAATAGCAGCTGATTTATGGAATATGTAGGAGAGCACCTCTTGCCAGGTATATTGGGAAGATCATTTGTGGCATTGGCCTTTGCGGCCGCTATTGTCTCAGTAATCGCTTATTACTTAGCCGAAAAACAGGATTCTATATCCTTTAAAAAACTGGGGAGAATCGCGTTTTACGCGCACATTAGCGGAGTTATTGGATTGGTTCTAACTCTCTTCTACTTATTGCTAAGTCATTATTTCGAGTACGATTACGTTTGGAAGCATTCTTCCTTAGAGTTGGAACAGCGCTATGTTTTCTCGGCTTTTTGGGAAGGTCAAGAAGGTAGCTTTATACTTTGGCTCTTCTGGCAAGCAATTCTAGGCGGGATTCTCGTATTTACCGCTAAGAAATGGGAAAATTATGCGATGATGGTCTTTGCCGCAGTGCAGGCTTTCTTAGCATCTATGATTTTAGGCGTTTTTCCGGGAGGTCTTCGCATTGGTAGCAGCCCTTTTGTGCTCATGCGAGAGACGGCAGATAACTTGGGCTTAACTTGGACACAAATTCCCGATTATATCGAACGATTCCCTGCCTTCATGGACGGTAGTGGTCTAAATCCGCTTCTGCAGAATTATTGGATGACCATTCATCCCCCAGTTCTGTTTTTAGGATTTGCCTCTACCCTAGTTCCTTTTGCCTTTGCGGTAGCGGCACTTTTAAAAGGAGATTTGAAAACATGGGTAAAAACGGCTTTACCCTGGGCCTTTTTCAGTGTTGGGATTTTAGGCCTAGGAATTTTAATGGGAGGTGCATGGGCATATGAAGCCCTAAGTTTCGGTGGCTTTTGGGCTTGGGATCCGGTAGAAAACTCTTCTTTAGTACCTTGGATTACAATGGTAGGTGCTGCCCACCTTCTTTTAGTTTATCGAAATAAGCGAACAGGACTAGGTGCAGCCTTCTTCATGAGCATCTTAACTTTTGTACTCATCCTTTATTCTACTTTTTTAACCCGTTCCGGAGTTTTGGGAGATTCTTCTGTTCATGCCTTTGTGGATTTAGGCTTAAGTGGGCAGCTCCTCATATATCTTCTATTCTTTACTGTGATCGCGTTTGGGCTTTTAATTTGGCGTTACAAAGAACTTCCAAAAAGTAAAACTGAAGACGATCTTAGCTCTAGGGAGTTCTGGCTTTTCATCGGTAGTTTGGTTCTTCTTATTTCGGCCTTTCAAATCATCTTCAGTACCTCAATTCCTGTATTAAACACACTTTTTGGACCTGAAGGATGGATTTCATTAATGGAAGATGAAATGGCGCCTCCACTTGATGCAATTGAACACTACAATAGTTTTCAGTTGCCTTTCGCTATTCTGATCAGTCTTTTTATTGCGGTGGGACAATACCTTAGATATGGCAAAACCAAAGCGAATAGCTTTTGGAAAAACATCAGCGCTTCATTAGCAATTAGTTTAGTTGTTTCGGCTTTATTTGCTCAACTTTACGATTTCTGGTCTAATGGCTTATACCTTGCCTTACTTTTCACCGGCTTTTTCGCTGCTTTCAGCAATCTTTACTATTGGTTAATTCAAGGTAAAGGACAATTCAGCTTTGCCGGGTCTTCAGTGGCTCATCTTGGCTTCGCATTAATCATGGTTGGTGCCCTTATATCAAACGGCAAGCAGGAGGTTATTAGCCAAAGTAAAGTATTCTTAAGTGAAGACTTACCCGCGAATGAAAATGCTTTAATGGAACAGGGCGACAGCATTAAACTGGGCAACTATACTGCGGTTTTCGAGCAATTAAGGCAAGAAGGAAATAAACAGTTTTATGAAGTCAATTACTTCGACAAGGCAGGCTCAAATACAGCTGATTTTAAATTAGAGCCCTTTCTTCTGATGAGTGATGAAATGGGTCCGACTCCCAATCCAGACACCCGTCATTTTTGGGAGAAAGATATTTATACCCATGTTACCTATTCCTCTTATCTAGAACCAACCACTGGCGATGGTTATGGCAAAGAAGCCGAAGTTAAATTAAGAGAAGGAGATACAGCCCTCTATCGGAATCACTTTGTGGTATTTGACAGCCTAAAAGTTCGGGCCGGCATTAATGATACTACCGGCGAAATGGAGCGCTTGACCTTAATTGGTGTTGCTCGTGTTGTAAATGTTATGGGGCAAGAATTCAAGATTCGTCCCACCTATCAGCTCGAAGGAGAAATCTTGACACATGAAGACGCCTACTTTGAAGAAGCAGGGTTTAAGTTCAGATTTGAAGACATCGATACAGAGACGAATCAAATTATCCTAAAAGCTTGGACCAAGCTCGATGAAAACGAAAAGCCATTTATTGTTATGAAGGCTATTGTTTTCCCAATGATTAACTTATTGTGGCTCGGCTCAATACTAATGGTACTCGGATCATTTATAGCCGTTTGGCAGCGTTTTAAGAAGGGTTAAGGAAAGCCAAGAATGCTGATTGGCCCAGTTGATTTCACTTTAAATCCACATTGAAGGATGTAGTAATAAGTGCCGTCAGGTAAAACATTACCATCTTGATCGGTTCCGAACCAGTCATTAGCGTAACTATCATCCACATAAACCTCCGAGCCCCAACGGTTGATTATTGTCAGCTTACAGGAGCTGGACGGGTTTAAATAGGATAAGTCGAAGAAATCATTTAGTCCATCTCCATTCGGAGTTATGACGTTGTAAACCGCAAGATCTCTATCGTCGGATAGGTAGACCATTAGAGAGTCTGTACCTTGGCAACCATATTGATCCGTTAAACGCAAATAAACCGTCACGGTATCGTCTTGATCACGAAAACGAAGTCGCGGTTCCCGGGCAAAAGGATTATTAATTTCGATGGGCGAAGATGCGTACCAATAATAGCCATAACCAAAATTAGCCCTTAGCCCAAGGATTTCCCCTCGTGCCACATTGGTATCGGGTCCAGCTTCTACGTACACCGAATTCTCCAAAATATCTATGGTATCATTTAACTCAATGGAACAAGAGTCCCATGAAACCGTCAATTTAACTGGCTTTAGACCCGGTGATTGCCACCGAATACCATAGGCCTCAAAACCATTTACGGAAGGAATTTCAGCATCATCTCCGAAGTCCCAGCGATACCTTCCATTAGTCGGTAAATTGCCCCCTGTAGAAAAGCTTAAGTTTTGCACCTCAAAGCAAGGCACACCATCCCATAATAAAGTAGGTACCACGGGTGGTTTTACTGTAAAAGGAGCGAAGGTCGTATCACTGCAAGCCTGACCAGGATTGGCGATGAGGGTAACCATATAGGTACCTGGACCCGGATAGGTATAGCTAGGATTCCAGTCTCTGGAAGTGTCAGTTACGGTATTTCGATCTCCGAAATTCCAGAGAACAGAATTGGCTCCCACAGTTTGATTTTCAAATTGTACCGTAAGCCCATCACACAAAATTGTTGGGTCCTCTATCGGGGTGCGCATATTGCTCTCAATTTTCTTTTGACAGCTGCTTACTGCAAATTGATAATCTAAACGCACTGTACTCAAGATTTGGCCATTTCTCCATTCACTAATGCAAATACCAGCAACATAAATACCTTGCTGGCTTGCCGTTCCTGTGATAACGCCAGTCTGAGCATCAATTCGGAAAGGTACACTGGCAGGAATTGGATCTTGATAAGTGAAGGGATTGGAAAAGTTCACCGGGCTAAAAGGCGGAGGACATGGAGGATTTGGAATTACAGCAAAACAATTGCCTCCTCCTGCTCCCGATGAGCCACCACCTGCATAAATCCGACATAACTCGTAGGAAATAGAGTCACCATCCGTCTCCGTCACCGAAATTGGAATGGTTGCAGAACGATTTAAGCAAATTACATTGTCGGGTGGCACATCGATTTTAGGTGAGCTGTTACAGGTAGTATCCATCGATGGAATCATGATCGAATAGGTATTCCCGATACTACCAGGATTGGTTACATTTCCGATAATCGCATTTCGACAACAACGCTGATGCACTAGGGTATAGCCGCCCAACAAAGGTGGTAGAGTAACAGTATCCACATAATCCGTGTATTCTACACAAAGGTTAGGTGGTACCGTGATGCACGTATCGCTGCTAAGATTATTCAAGCTAACAATCGGACCTCTAGCGATAAACAAAGTCCGTATTAGATTATTATTGATATCGTAAATAGCTACCCGAGCATTATTATCAAAGGCTGCCCCTCCCCCTTGACAATCGCGGTAAATCCGCAAGGACACCGTGTACTGATTATTACCTTGACATTCGTAGGTAATCTCTCCGCCTATTAAGTGGGCCGCTCTTAATTGTAAATGCCCAGTAAATAACAAACCGAATAAGCATAGGATTCGCAGAGAAGACAAGGGAAGTTTTTTCATAGTAACAGAGTTGCTTCAAATTTAGAAAGAATTTCGCACAACTGAATTCGCTCTTGATTCTTAGCTTTACGCCATGATAAAAAGAATGGCCATTATTGGTTATGGTAACGTAGGAAGCTTTCTCGCTAGACGGTTTGAAGAAAAGGGCCTTGAGGTTCTTCGCTTCAGCCGAAAGGCTCGAAAAGAAGAATGCGCTAGCCTGGAGGACTATGATGGAGATTTTGATCTGAGTCTATTAACTGTTCCTGACGACTCGATAGAAGCGCTTTCCGCATCTTTACCTGTAACTAGAGGTATCATGGCCCATAGTTCGGGCACCGTTTCAATTGAGGCAATTCATACTAAACATGACCGAAGCGCCATTTTTTACCCTTTAATGAGCATTAAATCTGATTCGAGTTTTAATCTAAATACGATACCCTTTTGCTTGGAAGCGAAGAACGAAAAAGATGTGGATGAGCTTAGGTCCTTTGCCCAAAGAATACAATTAAACTACCGTTTTCTAAATAGTTCGGCAAGAGCAAAGATTCATTTAGCAGCCGTGATAAGTCAAAATTTTAGCAATCATTTATACCATTGGGCCTGGAATACCCTAAAGGAAGAAAACATTGATTTTGAAATACTCAAACCTCTATTACTGCAGCATTTGAAGGGCTTAGAGAGCCAATTGGACCCAGCGCTAAAGCAAACCGGACCAGCGGTTCGGGGAGACCAGCAAACTATAGAAAATCATTTAAAACAAATTAAAGAAGCTTCATACCAGGCTTTATACAAAAGCCTTAGTAACCTTATTCAAAAGACCCATGAAGAAAAATTATAAAGAGTTATTACACGATATAAAGGCCTTTATTTTTGATATGGATGGGGTTCTAACCTCAGGCGTTTTTCAAGTTGGAGCAGATGGTAAACCCATTCGAAACTTGAATAGCAAAGATGGCTATGCGATACAATTGGCTATAAAAAAAGGATATATAGTAGGCATCATTTCCGGTGGACATTGCGATGGGGTGAAATCTGTGCTGCAAAAGTTGGGAATCACTGATATTTATATGAGGGCCAGTCATAAAATGGATGCTTGGAAAGACCTACTAGCAGTATATGAGCATAGAGGTCTTGAAGAAAAGAATATCCTTTACATGGGTGATGATATTCCAGACTATCACCTTATCGAGGCAGCAGGCGTAGGTTGTAGCCCTCAAAACGCCTCACCAGAAATACGGTCCATAGCCGATTATGTTTCTCCGCTACCGGGGGGTCATGGATGTGTCCGTGATGTTATTGAACAAACCCTAAAGCTTCAAGACAATTGGATGCTCGAAGAAGATTTCGCATGGTAATCGCTCTTTTCAAATTAATGCGCTGGCCGAATCTATTGATGATAGCCTTTATTCAGTACTTGATTCGCTACAGCCTAATTATACCTTTAAATCTTCCTCATGCTTTGGACAGTTTTCATTATAATATTGGGGTTTTATGCTCAGTTTTACTAGCAGCAGGGGGCTATATAGTTAACGACATATTTGACCTAGAAGCTGATAATTACAATAAACCACATCGCATTACTATTGGGAAAAGTATTTCTATCAATACAGCCTGGCACCTTTATTACATTATTGTTATTAGCGCTATTATAACGGCTTATTTTCTAGGTGATTACGTTGATCTAGAGAATTTATGGCTTGTTGCTCCTTTAGCTTCGATACTGTTATTTCTTTATGCAAATGACTTGAAAAAAAGGCCTGTTCTTGGAAATGTATTGGTAAGCTTTTTAGGTGCCATGCCTATTTTTTTAGTGGCCATATTTGATATTCTACCAGCAGCAAATGCTTCAAATGGCGAGCAGGTCAGACAAAGTTTTGAAGTAATTATTGCCTATGCATCATTCGCATTCTGGACCACCTTAATTCGTGAATTAATCAAGGATGCTGAGGACAAGGATGGAGATGAAAAAGCCGCTTATAAAACCTTGGCTATTCAATTGTCTGTGAAATCCTATAAACTCGTAATTAGCATTCTTCTTTTGATTTTAATCGCTGCATTAGCCCTTTATGTAGGAGGAACTTGGATGTACGATAAAAGCTCATCATTTTATGTGATAATAGCTATCATTTTACCGGCAGTTTATATACTTCTTAAACTTTGGTCGGCCGACCAGGCAAAGGATTACCACCACCTTAGCACCTCCTTGAAGCTGTTAATGCTATTAGGAATTTTAAGCATGCCCTTTTTCACCTTATCCTTAATTTATCAATGGGGCTAGATTGGCAAAAAAGGAAAATTTTGTTGGGGTCTAAGTCCCCACGCAGAGCGCAGCTGCTTAGAGAGATGGGACTTAATTTCCGTCAGCTGGCTGCTGATTTAAATGAAGTATACCCTTCTCATTTAAAAGGAGCTGCCATTGCCGAGTATTTAGCCTATGAAAAAGCGAAGACCCTTTTAGATCAATTGGAAAAAGATGAAATCCTAATTTGCTCAGACACGGTGGTTTGGCTGGAAGGAAAATCTTTGGAAAAGGCAGGTAGCATGGAAGAAGCTAGAGAAATGCTGTCGGCACTATCTGGTAAAAAGCACGAAGTGATAACTGGACTATTTATCGGCGATAGCTCAAAGACGCTGTTAGTGAATGATAAAACTGAAGTTCAATTCAAGGATTTAGACTTACACACCATTGAGCACTACATTCAAGAGTTTAAGCCCTTTGACAAGGCCGGAGCCTATGGCATCCAAGAATGGATTGGAATGATTGGTATCGAATCTATCCACGGATCGTTTTTCACGGTAATGGGACTTCCCTGCCACCTCATTTCAGATGCCCTCCGTAATTGGTAAGTCTTTCTCTGAATATTTTGTAATATCACGGGCCATATGCATGACGAGAGTAAAACAGTTCCCTTAGGTATCGCTTTAATGCCAATTATTTTTCTAATTGGTCTGCTTTCAATAAACGTTATAGGAGTTTTTGGAGATGATGCCCTTAGTGGCTCCAATCAGTTCATCTTAATTCTAAGTGCCGCTATTACATCGGCTTTAGGTATATACAGAGGAACTAAATGGAAAGATATTTTATTGGGTATCGAGAAGTCTATTGGCGATACTGCCGGCGCAATTATAATCATCTTACTAATTGGAGCATTAGCAGGTTCATGGATGATCTCTGGCATTGTTCCAGCAATGGTCTATTACGGCCTTATGATTTTAAGTCCGGCTATTTTTTTGCCAGCTACCGCTATAATTTGCGCAATGGTCTCATTAGCCACGGGTAGCAGCTGGAGCACCTCCGCCACCGTTGGAATTGCCTTAGTAGGGATTGGGCAAGCACTTGGCATGAATGAAGCTATTGTAGCCGGGGCAGTTATATCAGGCGCTTATTTTGGAGATAAACTTTCCCCAATGTCAGATACTACTAACCTTGCTCCTGCAGTAGCCGGAACCGATTTATTCACACACATTCGGTATATGTTATATACCACCTTACCTTCCTTTATCATTGCATTAGTTCTCTTCGCTTTGATTGGGTTTTTTAATGATGCAGTAGGTCAAATCGGAAGTGTAGATAGTATCATGCAAGAGTTAGCGGCCAATTTCAATTTAAATCTTTGGTTATTCTTAGTTCCTATTTTGGTCATTGCCCTTATCGTAAAAAAAGTACCTGCCATTCCAGCCCTATTGATGGGAACCCTTTTAGGTGTACTTTTCGCTATCCTTTTTCAAAACGATCTGTTGATAGGATTAGCTGGTGGCTCCGGAATAGCTGATTACTATCGTATTTTAATGAATGCCCTGACCGTTGAGTTGTCCTACCCTGCCAGCCATCCTGTTCTGAAAGAATTATTAAGCTCTGGTGGAATGGCTGGTATGATGTCTACGGTGTGGCTAATCATTGCGGCCATGATCTTTGGAGGAAGTATGGAAGCAACTGGTTTTTTACACCGCATTAGCAGCGCCCTATTAAAACTAGCAAAGGGAACTTTTTCTCTTGTAGCGACCACGGTAGGAACTACAGCCTTTATGAACGTAAGTGCGGGAGATCAATACCTGGCATTAGTGGTACCGGGTAAAATGTTTAAGGAGGCTTATGAAGAAAAGGGATTAGCCCCAGAAAATTTGAGTCGAACTTTAGAGGATAGCGGAACGGTTACATCTGTTTTAGTACCTCACAACACTTGTGGTGCGTACCAGAGTGGAGTTTTAGGGGTGGATACCATGGCCTATCTTCCTTACGCCTTTTTCAATTACTTGAGCCCGATTATGACCTTGATTTACGCGGCTTTTGGTATCAAAATACGTAAACTGGTTTCCAAAGACTAGTTCTTTTGAACCCTTCTTAAATCGAGCAGGTTTAAAGCATTTCCCTCTAAGCCTCGTATCTCTTTAGGATAAAAACGTAATACTTGATCGTAGTACAAGGGTACCACGGGTGCTTCTTCCATCACCAAGCTATCCATCTTCCGATACAGTAATTGCCTCAAAGAGTCTGAGGTTTCAATACTGGCCTCTCGATACCACCGATCAAATTGCGGGTGGTAAAAATGGCTGTAATTAGGTCCTTCAGGCGCGAGGTTAGCACTGTAGAATAGCGATAAATAATTCTCTCCATCAGGATAATCTGCAATCCACGAAGCCCTGAAAAAAGGAGATTTCCCTGTGGCCATGGACTGTCTCAAAGTAGAAGGCGGACTCAATTCCACTTTAATCTTAAAGCCAAGCTTAGATGCTTCTCCCTGCAAGTATTCGCATAGGTCTAAATAACTCGAATTTGTTTGAAGAAGCAGCTCAGGGAGCCCTTCCCCTTTAGGATAACCTGCTAACTCCAGCAAGGAATCTGCCTTGGCCGGATTGTAATTATAGCCATAGTTAGCGTCCGATTTATAACTGGGAAGTCCTTTAGGAATCATGCCTAACTCCGCTGGCTCACCTATATTATTCCTCAAGTACTTAAGCATTTTCCTGCGGTCAAAACTGTAATTCAGAGCCTGTCTCAAATGCTTATTTGACCAATATTTAGAATCTGGATGGCTTGCATTGGAGTCTACGTAAAAAGCCAAATACTCCGTATTTAAATAGGCCTGTCTAAAAACGTTCAATTTATCTTGATACTTAGATTGCAAGTTTCCCTCTTGATCTAAAAGCTCATCTTTATAAGAAGCGTCCAACCCTGAGATAAAATCAATCCCACCCTTTAAAAACTCTAAGAAGGCAGATTGCTTATCGCTAATAAAACTAATGACGGCCGCTTCCAGATAGGGCAACGAATTCCCATCTGTATCTTTTTCATAATAATTGGGATTCCGACGAAGAACCATCCGCTCATTCGGCAACCAAAGTTTTAAATAAAAGGGACCAGTCCCTACCGGATGTTCGCCTATCGCCTTACCATAATAGGCAGAGGCTTCAGGCGCAAGAACCGAGCAATACTTCATACTAAGAATTCCTAAAAAAGGAGCAAAAGCTTTGCTTAAATGAATCTCTATAACAGAATCTGAAGGCGTTTTAATAGAATGTACTTGGTTTAAGACCCATGCTCCAGGAGCCGCTAAATCAGGGTCTTGCAAACGCTCCAGAGACCACTTTACATCACCAGCAGTAAGTTTTCTTCCTTGACCATTTTCAAAGCATGGATCATCCCAAAACAAGACATCGTTTCTTAGCGTAAATCGATAGGTTTTACCAGAGTCCAGAACTTCCCAATACTTAGCTAAATCTGGCTCCACCTCTAGCTTATCGTTCATCTTTACCAGATTGCTAAATAATTGATGACAAACCCAAATATTTGCTTGATTACGAGCAAAGGCGGGATCCAAACTACTTACCCCTGCACTTTCATTATAGCTAAAAACAGTAGTCGCATCGCGAGGAGGAGCTTCCTGACATGATATAAGTGCGAGAGCTAATACTAGAAGTATAACTAAACGATTCATCATAAATAATAACGTACAGCTAGAGTAATTCCGGTGCCACTAAAGTCATCCGGTAGCAATAAACCGGGAACATTGAGCCAATTGATATTCAGCTGCCAATATTTAGCGAATGTCCATCTAGCGCTAATATCGAGGTGCCAAGCTCTAAAGCCTCCGTAACCCACAGTACTTCTCAACTTAAGTTTTTCTAAATGATATTGATAATAGATCTGACTTTTTATATGATAGCCTGGGATATGAATGTAATCAAAGCTAAGACCTAAACTTTGGCGCTCAAACCTATCCCAACTGTAACCATAGTCTACTAGAAGCCGAAAGGGCAACAATTGCCAATTACCAACGGATTTCGAGCCCGCCAAGCCACCAATTATACTATCCCCTTGCTCTTCTACAAAAGCCTCTTCCCCACTTAATAGTCGTGGGATCCGTATTCCTGTGTATCTAAAGCTACTATCGCGTCTAACTTGATTGAGGTCAGACATAAAAGCAAAACCAAAATCCTGAATCTTAAAACTTATTCTATGCTTAAACCATTGCTCCTCTGTAGCCAATGAAAAGGCTAAACCTAGACCCTCCAAGGCAATTGTAGACTGCCCGGTAGTGCTTAGGTAATTATAATTTCCCTTGAAGTCTATGTACGAGCCATTTGTAGCCGTAAATAGTCGATTTACCTGCGCTTGAATCGATTGGTAATTGTGAACTCCAATAAAGCTAAGTCCAAGAGACAAGGGCACGGTATCAACTAAGAATCCAAATTGAAAACCTAGACCACTGTAAAACCATGACTGATAATCGATATTTAGGTCGCTAAGCTCCATACCGGCCTTTTGGGCATTCCCAAACAAGGCTAAATCCATCAAATCCCGA